>NZ_JAXAVV010000018.1:0-191810 GCF_033949925.1 Lentzea kristufekii | reverse complement strand
GGGGGGGGGGGGGGGGGGGGCCCCCCCCCCCCCACCACTAGCGAGGTTCCTTGCGGGGGAGGGGCTGGGTCGCCGGTCCCTCCAGCACCGCGCCGTCGACGTCGAACCGCGAACCGTGACACGGGCAGTCCCAGCTGCGCTCGGCGGCGTTGAACCGGACGAGGCAGCCGAGGTGCGTGCAGCGCATCGACACGCCGTGCAGCTCACCGTCCTCGTCGCGGTAGACGCCGGTCTTGCCCAGGCCGTCGCGGATGACGTGGGCCTGGCCGCGCGGCAGGTTCTCGCTGGAGGTGGCGTCGGCGGGCATGATCCGGTCGCCGACCATCTCCACCGCGACCTCGGCGTTCTTCTTCACCAGCGTCGGCAACGACTTCAGCGACAGCCGGTGCGGGCTGAACCGCTCGGCCAGGTCGTTCGGCTTGCCCGTCACCAGGTCCGCGAGCAGCGTCGCGGCGAACGTGCCGCTGGTCAGGCCCCACTTCATGTACCCGGTGGCGGTGAACAGCGTGCTGTTGCCCGGCGTGTAGCTGCCGATCATCGGCAGGTGGTCGTAGGCCGTCGGGTCCTGCGCCGACCAGCGGTGGGTGATCTCCTCGACCTGCCAGTGCCTGCGCGCGAAGTCCTCCAGCCGGCGGAACGGCTCCACCGCGGGCTTGCCCGTCTGGTGGCTCTGCCCGGCGATGATCAGCTTGTCCTGGTGCGCCGAGATCGACCAGGACGGGCTGCCCGTGCTGATGGCGAGCGCCTGCGTCGGTGCGTTGACGCGGGCCGCGATGCAGTAGGCGCGGGTGAGTTCGAGGCGGGCGAAGTACAGTCCCCGGTCCAGGGTCGGGTAGTGCGTCGCGATCACGATCTTGTCGGCGGTGACGTGACCGTCGTCGGTCGACACGCGGTGCCCGCTCACGTCGACGACCCTGCTGTGCTCGCACACCCGGCTGCCGTCGCCGTCGATCGCGTCGGCCAGGCCCTGCAGGTACTTCACCGGGTGCAGGGCGATCTGGTCGTCGAGCCAGACCGCCGCGTGCACCTCGAACGGCAGGTCGACGTTCTTGGCGTCGCGCACCGGGAGACCGGCCTGACGAGCCGCGATCAGCTCGTTGTCGACGTCGCGCACCTCGGACTCGCTGTAGGCGTAGGTGACGGCGGGGGAGCGGCGCAGGTCGCAGTCGATCCCCTTCGCCAGGTCGGCGACCTGGGCCACGGCCGCCACGGACGCGGCGGCGTAGTCGGTGGCGGCGGCCAGGCCGTGGGTCTGCCGGATCTGCGAGTACACAGTGGACTGCAGCGCGGTGACCTTGGCGGTGTTGTTGCCGGACACGCCCGAGGCCACGCGCTCGGCTTCGAGCACGACGACGCGCAGGCCGCGGCGTTTGAGCAGCAACGCGGTGGTCAGGCCGGTGATGCCGCCGCCGACCACGGCCACGTCGAAGGTGTGCTGTCCGGTCAGCGGCGGACGTGACTTCGCTGGGAGGGCGGCGAGCCAGAGCGACTGGTCAGCGGTGGTGGTCATGGCGGGCGGATACCCGCGTTCCGGTCGGGTATGCGGGGCCGCTGGATACCTCCCTGCCTCAGTGGGTATGCGACTCCCATGAGCAAGCACAGGGTTGTCGTTGTCGGAGGTGGGCTCGGCGGACTGGGCGTGGTGCGCGGCCTGAAGCGCGCGGACGCCGAGGTCACGTTGATCGACCGCACGAACCACCACCTGTTCCAGCCGCTGCTGTACCAGGTGGCGACGGCGTTGCTGCCCGCGGGCGACATCGCGCCGGCGTTCCGGGCGATCCTGCGCAAGCAACGCAACGCGCACGTCCTGCTGGGCGAGGTGACCGGCTTCGACACCGCCGCCAAGCGGGTGCACGTCGACCTGCCGGACGGGAGGTCGCGCCAGGTCGAGTACGACACCCTGGTCGTCGCGGCCGGCTCCCGTGACAGCTACTTCGGCCACGACGAGTGGGCCGAGGCCGCGCCGCCGATGAAGACCCTCGAACAGGCCGTCGGCCTGCGCTCGAAGCTGCTGCGGGCGTTCGAAACCGCGGTGGCCGCCGAGGACCCGAAGCAGTGGCTGTCGTTCGCGGTCGTGGGGGCGGGGCCGACCGGCGTCGAGCTCGCCGGGCAGCTCGCCGACCTGGCGCGCCGTGCGTTGAAGGGACAGTTCCGGGAGATCGACCCGCGCGACATCCGCATCACGTTGATGGACGCCGTGCCGCACGTGCTGCCGCCGTTCTCCGCGCCCCTGCGCGAGCACGCGCGGGTGAAGCTCGAACGGCTCGGCGTCACGGTGATGACGAACGCCATGGTCGAGTCCATCGACGCGGAAGGCCTGACGACCAAGGACGGCGACCGGGTCGAGGCGCGCACGATCATCTGGGCGGCCGGTGTGCAGGCCTCGCCGCTGGCGCGCGAGCTCGCCGGGGCGACCGGCGCCGAGGTCGACCGCAAGGGCAGGATCCTGGTGAACCCCGTCGACTGCTCGGTCACCGACGACGTCTTCGCCATCGGCGACATGGTGAACCTGAACGACCTGCCCGGCATCGCCGAGCCCGCGATCCAGGAGGGCCACCACGTCGCCCGCGTGATCAAGGCACGGCTGAACGGCCGCAGGGCCAAGCCGTTCAAGTACCTCGACCTCGGCACGATGGCCACGATCTCGCCCGGTGACGCCGTGGCGGACATCAAGAAGCTGCGGCTCAAGGGCCTGATCGGCAAGGCGGCGTGGTTGGTCGTGCACATCGCGTTCCTGGTCGGCTGGCGCAACCGGGTCGCGGTGCTCGCGCAGTGGGGGTGGAACCTGCTGACCGGTCGTCGCGCGCAGCCGATCATCCTGGAGCCGGTGCGGGCGATCGAGCGCCGGGAAGGTTTGGCAGCGGGTAACCGGAAAGCGTGAACACGGAGCTGCTGAGCATCTACCTCAACGACCACCTGACCGGGGCGATGGCAGGCACCGAGCTCGCCCGTCGCATCAGCCGGACGCACCCAGAACTGAGGGTTCTCGCGGACGACGTCGAGGCCGACCGCAAGGAACTGCTCGACTTCATGCGTCAGGCCGGTGTCGAGTCGCGTCCGCACAAGGAGGCGATCGGCTGGCTCGTCGAGAAGGCCGGCAGGCTCAAGCTCAACGGCAGGGTGCTCGGCCGTTCACCGCTCAGCGACGTGCTCGAACTGGAGACGCTGCGCGTCAGCATCGAGGGCAAGGTCGCGCTCTGGCGGACGCTGCGGAAGCTGAACAGCTTCGACGACACACGGCTGGAGCGGCTGGCACGCCGCGCGGAGAGCCAGGCCGAGCTGGTCGACCAGTACCGGCTGAACCTCGCGCCGCAGGCGTTCAACTCGCCGAACGTGTCCGGTGTGGACGTCGAACGCACCTTCACCGTCGCGTCCACGCCCGAGGGCGTCGTCGAGTACCTGCGCGACTTCTCCCGTGCCGAGCAGTGGGACCCGGGCACCGTGTCGTGCACGCGCCTGGACGACGGCCCCGTCGAGGTGGGCTCGCGCTGGCGCAACGTGTCGTCGTTCCTCGGCCGCAAGACCGAGCTCGTCTACGAGCTGACCCGCGACGACCCGGGCGGCCTGCAGTTCGTGGGGCGCAACGACACCGCGACCTCGACCGACGACATCTCGATCACGCCGGGGGACGCGCCGGGCACCGCCCGGATCGCCTACCACGCGCACGTCGAGTTCAACGGGCTCGCGAAGTTCGGGGCGCCCGTGGCGAAGCTCGCGCTGGAGAAGCTGGGCAACGACACCGAGAAGAACCTGATCCGCGTGCTCGGGCCGGTTCGCTGACAGGCCCCGGTGGCCGGACCGCGCGAGCGGGCGCGAGTCCGGCATGCGCCCGCTCCCACCGGTAAAGGCAAAGGAAAAACGCAGGTCAGACACGATTCCGTCGTTCGGATGTGATCCCTAGACTCCGTCGAGCCGGTGGGTGAGACAGGCCCTTCCTCCTGCCGCCGCCGGCTTGGACGCAGAGGGAGTACTGGGGTGTTCGAGAACAACGTCACCAGACGCGGCTTCGTCACGGGCGCGGCGGCGGTCGCCGGTCTCGCCGGCCTGTCCACCATCGCGCCGGGGCTGGCCAGCGCCGCGCCCATGCCCAACGACCAGCACACGCCCGCGGAGATCGAGGCCGCCGAGGTCGGCGCGCTGGCGATGATGACGTTCCAGAAGATCGACGGCACTCCCGTCTACTACTGGCGTTCCAACCGCGGCAACACGACCGCGCGCAACTGGCAGGCCACCGACGCGTTCTACAACGCGCTCGTCGCGTGGATCCGCGACCTGCGCTCGCTCTCGTCGAGCTACGGCTCGATCAGCTACATCGTCTCGGCGGGCTTCTACGTCGACAAGGCGGGCCAGCACGGCGCCGGCACCGCGATGGACCTCGACCACGTCCGATGGTCCGGCGGCAACACCATCTCGCCGCTCGACAGGCACCACGCGTCGGGCACCGCCTCGATCCGCAAGCGCTACCTCGCGACGGAGGCCGTGTGCCGCCGCCGGTTCCGCTACGTGCTCGACGGCTGGTACAACGCCTCCCACGAGGACCACATCCACGCCGACTTCGGTGGCATGCCGGTCCGCGCGGTCAAGGACTCCGAGTCCGACACCAAGTTCGTCCAGGCCGTGTGCAACAACTTCCGCGGCTCCGGCCTCGCGATCGACGGCATCTGGGGCCCTGCCACGACGAGCGCGTTCAACGGTCTCAAGTCGGCGCTCGGCGTGACCGGAGACCCGCACACCAGCAGCTCGGTGTGGCAGGGAATGCTGTCGAAGATCGCCACCAAGGGGTTCGCGAACCAGAACATCTGATCGAGTCGGCAGCAGAACCGGCAAGGCCGGAGCCCATGCCTCCTGGGCTCCGGCCTTGCCGTGCGAGGGCGCGGTTCAGCTGACCTGACGGTCTACTTGGGACACTTCTTCCAGGCGAAGTGGTAGATGGTCTCGATCGAGCCGTCCGTCGAGTCCATCGCCATGAAGCTGGTCTTCTTCGGGTCGGACGTGCCCTTGTCCACCCGCAGCTCGGTGTTGATGTTGAAGTTCCGCTTGGCGCCGCACGGGTGGTAGACGATCGAGGCGACGTCGGTCTTGTGGGTGACCTGCCAGCTGTCGCTCAGCGCGCCGTTCCAGGTCTTGGATCGCTGGTCGTTGTCCGACATGCCCTGGAAGTAGTAGCTCGCCTTCTGCGTGCCCTTCGCTCCTCTTTCGAGGTGTGCGAATCCTCTGTAATCGGCCTGTGCGATGCCGAAGGTGAATCCGCCGGGAACGTTCACCTTGAGGTTCAGCTGGCAGTTCTTGCGGAAATCGGTCGGCCGCGACTCGGGACCCACCTGCGCCAGGTAGTCGCTGTAGGTGACCGTGAACGCCTTGTTGTCGGGGGAGACGGCGACGGCGGCCGTACCGGCACGACAGCCGGAGCCGTTGACCGTGACGACGTCGATGGTGATCTGACCCGTCGGGGGCGGGTCGGCGACCGGGGGAATGACGATGGTGGACAGCGCCAGGCCGGCTGCGGCCAGCATGCTGATCATTGCGACACCTTTCCGAATGTGCAGGACAGTTCGGGCGGCGTGGTACGAGACCGTATCGGAAAGGTTGTTGACGAACCGTCCGCCAAGCAGCCCAACATTGCGGGCGAGAGCACCAAGAATTGTTTTGGCCGAGCTGCGTTATCTGGCGCCCAGGATTGGCGGGAAGCAGTTATTTCTGGGTTGCGAAGTACATTGGTGAAGCGTCCACCCCGTGAGAGCGCGCACACGACAAAGGCGCATCCGCGGCTGGATGCGCCTTTGGGAGAACCGGGGTCTAGCGCTGGTGGCCGTTGCCCATCGAGCCACCGAGGCCGAACAGGATGCGCTGGATGAGCTCGGGATCGACGTCCGGCTCGTCGCCCAGCGCCTCGGCGGCGGGGGAGCGGCGCTTCTCGCGCCGGGGCAGCGGCACCGCGTTGGCGTTCACGCCCGTCGGCAGGGCCAGCTCGCACCAGATCAGCTTGGTGCCGTTGCCGAGCTGCAGCTCGCCGGTGCGCAGGTCCGGAGAGGTGGGCGGCATGATGAACCTGGCTGCCTCCAGCTCGACGACGAGGTAGTCGCCGCTCAGTCGCAGTCGCAGCGTGATCAGCCGCGAGGTCTTCGGATCGGCTGACTCGATGGCGGCTTCGACCAGCGCGCAGGCGACGGCCGAGCACTCCGCGGTCATGTTGCGCAGGCGCCACTCACCCAGGGTGAAACGCACGAACAGATCCGCGCAGTTCACCGCGGTGGGCAGCGCGATGAGTGTCAGGTCGTCGACCTGGGCGGTTGTCTGGGCGTTCGCCTGCATGCTGCCTCCGTTTCGCGTGCGGCGCGCGAGTCCGCGACAGTCACCCGAATGGCCGTCACGGTGAGCGGGAATCTACATGGGTATACGCGGGAAGCAATGGCCCGGTTGACTCACCCGTCAAAAGTCACGTGCGGGTCACGAGAAGAGGGCCTGTTGCTCACTGTGAGTATAGCCCCAGGCCCTCTCCGTGATCATTTTGGGTCAGCATCGCTTCCAGGCGAACTGGTAACGGGTCTTGACGCTGCCGTCCGTGGAATCCATGGACACGAACGCCGGCTGGTTCGCCGAGTTCGTGAAAGCCCGCACCTCGGTGTTCACGTTCAGGTGCCGCACCACGCCGCAGGGAGCGAACACGATCTCCGCGACGTCGGTGGTGTCGGTGAACTGCCAGTTGTCGCTCGTCGGTGCCGCGATGTCGTGCGTGCTCGTTCCCGTGGACGACGAGCCGGAGAAGTAGTAGCTGGCGCGCTGCGTGCCGCGTGCGCCTCTGGGTAAGTGCGCGAACCCGCGGTAGTCGGCTTTCGCGATCCCGAACGTGAAGCCCTGCGGGTAGTGCACGCGCAGGTTCAGCTGGCAGTTCTTGCGGAACTGCGTCGGCGTCGATCCGGAACCGGCCTGCGCGGTGTAGTCGCTGTAAGTCACCGTGAATGCCGTGTTGTCGTCCGAGACCGCTACCGCGGCCGTTCCGGCGGGACAGCCGGAACCGTTCACCGTGACGACGTCGACCGTGATTCTGCCGGGCGGAACCTCATCGGCCGCCGGCGTCTCGGGGGCGACGAGGAGGGAGAGTGCCAAACCCGCGGCTGCCATCGCACTGAGCATGAGTTGCCTTTCGCATTGTGCGGGGATGGCGGCGTGCGGGTGACGCTATCTTAAATGGACTTAAGTCGTGGACGACCGACCGGGCGAACTTAAATATATTTAAAACGGATTAATCGTCTGAACGGGGGATTGGGGACGATCAGCGGTCGGCTAACTTCATGTCAGATCGCAGAAAACGATCGACCCCAGACCGACTGAATACGCCGGTCCCCACACCTGGCGCCGAGAGCCCCGGCTGATCCACCTCGTTACACCGGTGTGGGAAGGCAAGTGCGCACTGCTCATCGGGTTCCTCCCTCCTGCTCGGGACCTGGTGGTGCGGCAGCGGTGCCGCGCAGCCGGCCGGTGCCCGCCGGCGGTGCTGGACCCGTCCCACGGTCCGCACCGCCGGCGGTGTTCGTCTTTCGGCCCCGCGAGGGGTCCTGGGCGGTGTCTGACAAGTCCGTCGGGCGATAGTGGCGGCCGAGGGATCCGCGGACGGCGCCGCCGCAACGCCCGAATACGCCCGGTATGAGGCCGTGGCGGCGACACCGTCCGCGGATCGCTCGCCCGCGCCTCTCGCCGAACGAACTTGTCAGACACCGCCTAAAGCCTCCGGAGCCTCAATTGCACGCGTGCACCGCCCAACGGACCGCGGTCGACGTGGAGGGAACCTCCCGTGCTCTCCGCGGCACGGCGGGCGATGTCGAGCCCCAGCCCGGTGGAACCACCGCCGCTGGCACCGCGCCGCACCGCCTGCCGGGAGTCCGCGATGCCCGGACCCGCGTCCTCGACCACCAGCGCCACCAGATCGGCCTGGTGCACCAGCGTCACGGCGAACCGCGTGCCCTCCGGTGTGTAGCGGAAGACGTTGCCCAGCAACGCGTCCAGCGCCGCCGCGAGATCGGCGCGGGAGAGCGGCACGGGAGCGGGGCGGTCGGCGCCGCGGACGGTCCAGGGCCGTTCCTGGTCGTCGGCGAGCGCGGACCAGAACACCAGCCGGTCGCGCACCACCTCCGCCGCGTCGGCGCCGCTGTCATCGGGCTGCAGGCCGGAGCGGGCGATCTTGATGATCTCGTCGACCTCCCTCTCGAGGCCCTGGACGGCCTCCCGGACGCGGTCCGCCCCAGGGCCATGTCCGAGCGTGTCCGCGTCCAGGAGAAGGGCCGTGAGAGGCGTTCTGAGCCGGTGAGAGAGGTCGGCGACCACCTCGCGTTCGGCGGCGAGCAGGTGCCGGACGCGTTCGGCCATGGCGTTGAAGGCCTTGCCCACCTCCTGGAACTCCGGCGGCCCCTTCACCGGGACACGCGCCGTGAGGTCGCCCTGGCCCATCCGGCGCGCGCCTTCGGCCAGCGCCCTGGTGGCTTTGACGGCCCGCGCGCCCAGGCGGTCGGCCACGAGCACCGAACCGGCGACCAGGCCGACCGCGACGCCCGCCAGCACCCACCAGGTGCCGATCACGCCGTGGGTCAGTTGCTCGTGCGGCACGAAGGCCTCGACGATCGCTATCCCGCTCTCGCTGGTGACCAGCGGTTGCAGGTAGGCCACGCCGTCCGGCCTCTCGACCGTGGACGCCGTCGCGCGCTTCTGGGCCTCCTGCAGGTCCGCCGCGGTGATGTGCGAGTAGCCGTAGGTGCCGGCCGGGACGCTGAGGTGCACGGCCAGCCGCTGCTGACCGCCGTACCGGGTGCTCCTGATCACCTTGCGGATCTCCTGCGGGTTGCGGGTGATCAGCAACGTCTGCGTCATCGCGCCGGCCTGCTTCTCGGCCTCGCTCAGAGCACGGGTGTAGGCGGAGTTCTTCACGACGATCGCCAGCGGGATGAGGAACGCCAGCGCCACCATGCTGGTCGCCGCGAGAGCGACCAGCACCAGTGACCGCCTCACTGCGGGGCGACCATGCGCACGCCGACCCCTCGCACCGTGTGCAGATAACGAGGCTGCGCGGCCCGCTCACCGAGCTTGCGGCGCAACCAGGACAGGTGGACGTCGAGCGTCTGGTCGTCGCGGTGGGACGGCCAGAGGCTGGCGAGGATCTCCGCCCGCGGCACCACCTCCCCCTGCCGTGCCGCGAGGTAGGAGAGCAGCTCGAACTCCTTGTGCGTCAAGGAGAGCTCCTGGCCGTCCACTGTGGCCCTGCGGAGGTTCACGTCGATCTCCAGGCCGCCGATCACGAGCTGCCTGTTGTCGCGCGCACGCCGGAGCACCGCCTGCAGGCGGGCTTCGAGGTGCTCGCTGGAGAACGGTTTGACGAGGTAGTCGTCCGCTCCCGCGTTGAGCAGCCGGACGATGCCGGCCTCGTCGTCGCGGGCGGTCGCGATGACCACCGGCGTGTTCGTGACGCCCCGGATCATCCGCAGCGCGTCACCGCCGTCGAGGTCGGGGAGCCCGAGGTCGAGCACCACGACGTCGTAGTCGTTCGCGGTGACTTCGCGCAAAGCCTCGATCGCGAGCGCGACACCGTGCACGATGTGGCCCTGGCCGGTGAGAGCGCGAGTGATCGCCGCCCGCACCACCGGGTCGTCTTCGACCAGCAGCACTGATGCCATGAGCCGCTACAGGAGGATTGCCGCAGTGAGACGGTCCGTCGGATACCTGGTCGCCTGGGCGGTGGTGACCGCGGTCGCCGTCGGCCTGTCGTGGTTCGGCATCCGGTGGGCGATGGAACCCGCGCCGGTCGCCGCCGTGGGCTTCACGACGGGTTCGGCCGTGCTGCCGATGCCGACCATCACCTCACTGACCGTCCCGGTGCCCGAACCCGGTGCCTCCGCGGGCACCCCGCCACCTGTCACGCCTTCGTCCACCAGGCCTCCTGTCGTCACCACGTCATCTGTTCCGGCTCCTCCCAGTAGTACGGATGCGCGTCCCACCTCGGCTCAATCTCCGCAGGGGGAATGGCAGGCGGACGGCTCCTACGTCCACGCGTTCCACCTGCGCGGCGGTGACGTGGTCGTGCGCTACCGCCCGCAGGGGGTGCAGGCGCTGTCGGCCACACCCGCGGACGGGTACTCGGTGTCCGTGGAACAGCCCGGCGGGCCGCTGGTGGTGAACTTCCGCAACGCCGCCGGCCGGTTGTCCAGGCTGGAAGCCACCTGGGACGACGGGCCGACGGCGAAGGTGATCGAGCAGTGACGGCGTCTGCAAGTACCGCCGACTCGCGGTTGGCGGTACTTGCAGACGCCGAGAGAACTACAGGCCGATGGCCTTGGCGATCTGCGTGGGCTTGAGCACCCGCAGGATCGCCTCGTACAGGTAGTAGTCGCCGTACGGCAGCGAGACCTCCACACCGTCCTCGGCAGGGCGGTTGCGGGTGCCGCGCGCCAGGATCGCCTCGGCACGCGCCGACCTGGTCGTCAGGCACGTGGAGACCAGGCCGTCGAGGATCCTCAGCGCCCGGTCGCGGTAACGGGTCGTGCCCGTGGCCTTGGCCAGGTCGAGCAGGCCGCACGCCATGATCGCGCCCGCCGACGAGTCCTTGATGTCGTTGACGCCCAGCGGTGAGCGGTAGTCCCACACCGGCACGCTGTCCGGGGTGAGCACCGACAGCGCGTAGTCGGACATCTTGCGTGCGGTGTCACGGAACTCGCGCAGGCCCGTGCGCCGGTACATGGTCGTGAAGCCGTAGATGCCCCACGCCTGGCCGCGCGCCCAGCACGACGCCGGGCTGTAGCCCTGCACGGTGTTCGGGCCGATGGCCGCGCCGGTGTCCGGGTCGAAGTCGAACACGTGCGGCGTCGAGCCGTCCGGGCGCAGGAAGTGCGTCTGAGTGGTTCTGGCGTGGGCGATCGCGATGTCCAGGAACCTGCGGTCCCCGGTCTGCTCGGTGGCGAACGCGAGCAGGTCCAGGTTCATCATCGTGTCGATGATGACGCGGCCCGCGTTGCCCGGCGTGCCGAGCCTGCCCCAGGCGCGGATGAACCTGCCGGTGGCGTTCCAGCGCTGGATCAGCGTGTTCGCGGCGTCGATGGCGCCGTCACGCCACCTGGTGTCGCCGGTGAGGCGGTACGCGGTGACCCAGGAGGGGTAGAAGAGGAACCCCAGGTCGTGGTCACGCGGTTCGAGGCGCCGCGGTGCCAGCCGGTCGTTGGCGGCCTCGGCGAGCGCGCGGAACTGGGCGTCGCCGCTGTCGAGGTGCGCGAGCCACAGCGTTCCCGGCCAGAAGCCGCCGATCCAGCCGCCGTCGGCGACGTAGGTCCACCTCTCGGCCCTGGTGATCTCCGGGAACGAGGTGATGCCGGGTGCGACCGCCTTCAGCTTTGTGTTGCCGTAGTCGAGGGCCGCACGGAGGGTGGCGGGCGAAGCAGCGGCTTCTCCCGCACCGATGGCCACGCCTGCTCCGGTGAGCAGGGGAGTGGCCGCTGCGGACGCCAGAAGGGTGCGTCGAGACAGATTCACGAGACCGTCCAGTCCCTTTCTCGTCTTGCGCCCGGCGCCACACTGCCAGATCGGATCAAGGCGTGTAAAGGTGCGTCAAAAATTGATTCCCTTGTCTTGTCCAGTGCTGCTGAACAGCGTAAAGGGTGCTGTTGGGTTGATCAGATATATGAACTTCCTGCATTTCGACGTTGTAAAGCGAATTGTTCACCCTTGTGAACGATTCGGTGTTCAGACGCGGAAGAGAACGGCGTCGAGGTGGTGTGGCCTGAGGCCGTGGCGCCGCTTGAACGCGGCGTTGCCCCGGCCGCCTTCGAGAGTCGGGAGACCCAGGCGGATCGCGAGCCGGACGGACTCGGCGAACAGCGCGCCGTACGGGCTGTAGCTGCCGTTCACGGCGTAGTCGACGCCGCAGATCCAGGTGTGGAAGCGGGTGGCGTCGACGAGGCAGACGCCGGCCGCGACGAGCCTGCCGTGCTGGCGCACCTCGATCACCTGCGCCAGGTCGCCCAGCGCCGTCACGAACTCGGCGAAGGTGGTGCCGGGGTGGAAGCCGTTGTTCTCGAAGCGGCTGGCGGTCTTGACGCACAGCAGGGTGATCTCGTCGAGCGAGGCGTGGTCGACCGGGAGGGCCTCGACGGTGACGCCGGCCTCGGCCGATCTTCGTTCGTTGCGGCGCAGGTTCGCTCTGGCCCGCAGGCTCAGGCCCGCGAGGTAGTGCTCGTAGGTGGTGAGGCCGGTGGCCCACCTGTCGGTCAGGTGGCGTGCGGGCAGGCCGGCGGCGCGCAGCGCCTGCGACAGCGCGTTGCCGCGCTGGACGTTCAAGAACCCGCACCAGCGAGCGCCGAGCATCGACGCCGTGCGGATCATGCAGTCCAGCAACCTCGGCAGCACCTCGGCGGTCGCGGGCACGTGCGCGTCGTAGCAGTGCCAGGTGTGGCTGAGCAGCGCGGGCTCGCCGGCCGCCTCCGGATAGACCTCGTGCAGGCGGCGCAACGGATTCGCGGCCGTCTGGAGGTAGGCGGGCATGACGGCGACCGGTTTGCCGCCGTCCCGTGCCACGAAGTACGCGCACGCGTTGACGGCCGTCAGCGGCGACCGTTCACAGGCGCTGACGTACGCGTGTCGGTAGAACACCGGCGCACCTGCCTGGTGCACAACGGAATCCCAATCGGCAGAATCGATTTCCCTTATGCTGTTGGAGAATTCGACGTGCACGCGCTCACTGTACGGCTTGCCAGACGGCGAAGGGGACGTCGATCTCGTCGCGGCTCAGGCCGCCGTGTTCGTAGCGCACCGAAGGATCCGGCACGGGGAACCGCGGCGACGCGGCCACCGCGACGACCGGGCCGGCCTCGGGCTGCGGCAGGCCGAGATCGGTGGCGTGGTGAACGGTCGCCGCGTCGCCCAGAGTCGTTGCCACGCGGTCGAAAACGACCTCCAGGCGATCGGCGTCGGGGTAGAGCCACCTCATGCGTCCCGCGCCGCCGGAGGGGATCACGCACTCCTCGCGCACGATCGCGTCCCAGGCCTCGACGAGCTCCGGATCGGGGTCGACGGGGACCATGCCGTGGTCGGAGTGCGCCACGACGGTCCAACCCTGTGCGGCCCAACGGGAAGCGTGCGCGTCCAGGCGGAGCATGGCCTCGTGCACCGACTCGTCGTAACCGTGGCGGTGCACGTGGTCGTCGATGTTGACGTACGTCCAGAGGAACCGGGCGTCCTTGAGCGCCTTGTCCAGATCGGCGACGACGTTGGCGACGAGCAGCGGCGGGTCCTCGGACTGCGCCACGAGTTTGTGCCGGGCGGGCGCGGGTATCCGGGTGCACCCTCGAAGCAGTGCCTGCGCCCAGGTTCCTTCGAGGAGGTCGAGCTCGCGGGCCAGCACGGTCGCGCCGTGCCGTTCGAGCACGGTCGGCAGGTCCGGAATCGCGGGCATGCCGTTGACGGCGTGCACGAGCCCGGATCCGTTGCGGTACACCGATCCCGGCACCCGGTGGATGTCGGCGGAAACACCGGTCAGCGCCGTCAGCAACGCCGTCGCGGACGTCGGTGGCACCGTGGAGGACAATGTCGAGACGGACGCTGACAGCCAGGACTGTTTGGCCACGTCCGAGGAGAGACCGTCCACGGCCAGCACGATTACGCCGGAATGCGCCTTGCCGAGGGCGTGTTCGAGCCGGGAAGGTATCTCCGCCAGTGACATTCGGTGACTGTAACGCATCTCATCGGGTCAAGATTGCTCGTTCGGGGCCTGAGTTCCGCACAATGGCTGCCGATGAGGTAAAGAAGACTTGGTAGAAGGAAGGTGGCGGATGACGGTCGGAGTTCTGGACGTCGGGTGCTTCAGCGCACACCTGGTGGTCGTGGAACGAGACCTGTTGCGTCCGCTGGTGTCCCACAAGGTCCGGCTACGGCTGGACCGGGAGCTGGATTCGGACGGGGCCATCAGCCGCGACGGCGTCGACTCGCTCTGCGCCGCCGTCCTCGCCGCCCGCAAGAAGGCGGGCGACATCCAGTTCCTGCCCTTCGCCACGTCGTCCGTGCGTGACTCGGCGAACGTCGACGAGGTCATCCGCAAGGTGGCCAGACGCACCGGCGTCGAGCTGAAGGTGTTGTCCGGCAAGGAAGAAGCGCGCCTCTCGTACGCCGCGGCGCGGCACTGGTTCGGCTGGAGCGCGGGTCCGATGGTCGTGCTGGACGTCGGCGGTGGCACCGTCGAACTCGCCGCGGGGTCCGGCGCCGAGCCCGACCGGGCGGTGTCGCTGCCTTTGGGGGCAAGGACTCTGACGCGCACCGGTATGACCGTCACGGAGATGCGCGTGGAGGTCGCCGAGCGGCTGGCGTCCGCGTTCCCCTGGGGCGAGAGCGCTCACGCGGTGGGGTGCTCGAAGGTGTTCGAACAGCTGGCCCGCCTCGCCGGCGCGCGCAACGGCACCTACGCGCCGCGTCAGTTGCGGCTCAAGGACCTGGAGAAGTGGATTCCGCGGCTCGCGAAGCTCTCGGTGCGCGAACGCGCGGCTCTGCCGGGGATTTCGCGCCACCGGGCCCAGCAGTCGCTGGCGGGCGCGGTGGTCGCGGAGGGTCTGATGAAGGTCTCGGGCCACGACGTCGTGGACATCTCCCCGTGGTCCACCAAAGAAGGCCTGCTGCTCACCCTGGTGGAGCGCTCGCGCGCGCGGAACTCGTCAGCCGCGTAAGGCGGTGACGGCGTCCTCGACGTCGGCGAACAGCAGCAACAGCTGGTCGACCGCCGTCATCTCCAGCGGACGCAGCACGATTCTGCTGTCGCTCACGACGCCGAACTTGACGCCGAGCTCGTCCGCCTGGTGCTGCGTCTCCACCAGCGCGCGAATGCCCTCGGAGCCGAAGAAGCGCACTTCCCGCAGGTCGACGACCAACGCGGGCGGCTTGCGATCGAGCAGCTCGGCGAGCCTGCTCGTCACCGGTGCCGAGGACATCATGTCGATCTCGCCGGTGAGCGCGACGATCGGAATGGACTGGACGTAGGTAGTTCTCTGGCGAAGTTGGTTCATGAAGACTCCCGTCCGCACCGACCGTACGCGCCATCGGCGGACGCCCACAACCTGAGAGTGTCGAAGCCGCGGCTACACGAGCAGGAAAGCGCGGGTCAGGAGCATCGCGGCCACCAGCACCGCGAACAGCACGATGATCGCGATCACGATGCGTCCGGCGGTCGCCTTGGGCGGAGTCCGTTCGTGGTGGGACAGGCCCGTGGTGGTCGATCCGGAGTCCGGAGGGGTTTCTCCTGGATTCACCCCGCCTCCGGGCTCCAGCCCGGGTGTGAGGTCGGGATCGGGGTCGGGCGGAAGAGCGGTCATAAGGGTTGAAGTACCCCGTTTTCACGCTTCTAGCTGAGCCCAGACCACTTTCCCGCCACGTTCGGGTGTGGTTCCCCAGCTGACGCTCAGCGCCTGCACGAGCTGCATGCCGCGCCCGCGCGGGCTGCTGGGGTCGACCGGTCTCAGCTGAGGCAGCTTCGGCGACTCGTCGCGCACCTCGACGAGCATGCCGCCCGCCTTCCGGCTCACGGTGAGTGTGATCGGTCCCTCACCGTGATCGATGCCGTTGGACACCAGTTCGGTGACGACGAGCTGCGCGTCGTCGCTGAGGTCCTCGGACAACTCCCACGACGCCGCGGCCTCGCGCACCACCTGACGTGCGCGAGCGCACGAACCGCCCTCGGCGGTCAGGGTCACCCGCACCTCTGCCAGTGGGTCGTTCAACACAAGGCGCATCGTCGCACATCCGGCGCGTCGTTCGGATCTTTCAGCCCCCCGGTGGTCGCATGGTCGAACGTCGTGCTGCACGATTTGGGTCGCACGAGTCGGGCGTGGCGAAGGGAACGGCGACGATGGAGCTCAACGTCGGCAGCGAGGTCCAGCGGGGATGGCGAGTGCTCGCCGTCGCCGGTGAGCTGGACATCGACACCGTCCCCCTGTTGTCCGCCAGGCTCGACGAGGACGTGACAGGAGCGCACGCGGTGCTCGACCTGGCCGGACTCGCGTTCATGGACTCGACGGGGCTCGCGCTGGTGCTGGACTGGCACCGCCGGCTGGCCGAGGCCGGGGGACAGCTGCGGATCGCCGCCGCTCAGGCGCCGGTGCGGCGGTTGTTCGAGCTGGCGGACGTGGCCGAGGTGCTGAGCCTGCACGAGTCCGTGGACGTGGCCGTGCAGGAGGCGGTGGACTCCGCCCGCTGAGGGCCGGTTCGCGTCGCGCGGAAGGGCGGGCCGTCTGAGGCCGCGCCCGTTCCCCGCGGGTGGTGCACCACTCAGGCCTCCGCCGACACGCCCAGGTAGTAGGCGATCAGTCGGATGAGGTGCTCGGTGTCCACCGGTTTCGTGACGTAGTCGGTGGCGCCCGAGGCCAGGGACTTCTCGCGGTCGCCCTTCATGGCCTTCGCCGTGACGGCGATGACCGGCAGGTCGGCGTAGCGCTCCATCGCGCGGATCGCCGAGATCGTGGCGTTGCCGTCCAGCTCGGGCATCATGATGTCCATCAGGACGATGGCCACGTCGTCGTACTGTTCGAGGGCCCGCACGCCCGTGATGCCGTTGTCGGCGAAGATCGCCTCCAGGCCCACCAGCTCGAGCACGCTCGTGAGCGCGAAGACGTTGCGCAGGTCGTCGTCCACCACGAGGACCTTCTCGCCGTGGAAGCGGATCGAGCTGGAGGCGGCCAGGACCGGCGCCGGGGTGACGATCGGGGTCGGTTCCGGCAGGACGATCGTGTCCGAGGCGACCTTGCCCAGCGGGAGGCAGAGGGTGAAGGTCGAGCCGATGCCCGGCTCCGAACGGACCCGCAGGGCGCCGTTGAGCAGTTGTGCCAGCTCACGGCTGATGGAGAGGCCCAGGCCCGTGCCGCCGTACTTGCGGGACGTGGTGCCGTCCGCCTGCTGGAAGGCTTCGAAGATCACGGCGAGCTTCTCGGCCGGGATGCCGATGCCGGTGTCGTGCACGTCGAACGCCACGGTGGACGGGTCGTCCATGCGCACGTGCAGGCGGATGCCACCGTCGTGGGTGAACTTCACCGCGTTCGAGAGCAGGTTCCTGAGGATCTGCTGAAGGCGGTGTTCGTCGGTGTGGAGGGTCTCCGGCACGTTCGGGTCCACGCGCACGGAGAACTCGAGGTTCTTCTCGGCCGTCAGCGGCAGGCACAACGTCTCGACGTAGCGGACGAGCTCGTCCAGGCGGACCGGGTCCTCGTGCAGCGTCATGTGGCCGGCCTCGACCTTGGTGAGGTCGAGGATGTCGTTGATGAGCTGCAGGAGGTCGGAGCCGGACGAGTGGATCGTGCGGGCGAACTCCACCTGCTTGGGGTTGAGGTTGCCGTCGAGGTTGTCGGCGAGCAGCTTGGCCAGGATCAGCAGCGAGTTCAGCGGCGTCCGGAGCTCGTGGGACATGTTGGCCATGAACTCGGACTTGTACTTCGAGGCCGTCTGGAGCTGGCGGGCGCGGTCCTCCAGCTCCTCGGAACCGGCCCTGAGCTCCGTCGTGAGGCGCTGGGACTCGACCAGCAGGGCGTCGGTGCGGGAGTTGGCCAGCAGCGTGTTGACGTTGACGCCGATGGCCTCCTTCAGCTGGTCCAGGAGGTCGAGGTGGACGTCGGAGAACTCGTTGAGGGATGCCAGCTCGATCACGCCGAGGGTCTCGCCCTGGAACAGGATCGGCAGGATCACCAGGTTCACCGGGGCCGACTCGCCGAGCGCCGAGGAGACGGTCAGGTAGCCGCCGGGGACGTCGCTGACCAGGATCGTCTTCTTCTCCAGGGCCGCCTGCCCCACCAGGGACTCGCCCATGGCCACGCGGGTGGTGCGGGCGGAGTCCAGGCGGAAGCCGTAGGTGGCGGTCAGCTCCAGGGTCTGCTTGGAGTCGTCCTCCTCGATCTGGAAGAACGCGCCGTGGTGGGCGCTGACCAGCGGCGTCAGCTCGCTCATGATCAACGAGGCCAGCGCGCGCAGGTCGCGGTGGCCCTGCATCAGACCGGACAGGCGCGCCAGGTTGGTCTTGAGCCAGTACTGCTCGCGGTTGGCCCGCGTGGTCTCCTTGAGGTTCGCGATCATCTGGTTGACGTTGTCCTTGAGCTCCGCGAGCTCACCGGACGCGTCGACGGTGATCTGCCTGGTCAGGTCGCCCGCGGTCACGGCGGTGGCGACGGCGGCGATGGCGCGGACCTGGGTGGTCAGGTTCGAGGCGAGCTGGTTGACGTTGTCGGTCAGCTTCGACCACGTGCCGGCCACGCCGTCGACCTCGGCCTGGCCGCCGAGCTTGCCCTCGGTGCCGACCTCCCGGGCGACGCGGGTGACCTCGTCGGCGAACGAGCTGAGCTGGTCGACCATCGTGTTGATGGTGGTCTTGAGCTCCAGGATCTCGCCGCGGGCCGAGACGTCGATCTTCTTCGTCAGGTCGCCCTGCGCCACGGCGGTGGTGACCTGGGCGATGTTGCGGACCTGGTTGGTCAGGTTGTCCGCCATGAAGTTCACCGAGTCGGTGAGGTCCTTCCACGTGCCGGCGACGCCGGACACGCGGGCCTGGCCGCCCAGGATGCCCTCGGTGCCGACCTCGCGGGCGACGCGGGTGACCTCGTCACCGAACGCGCGGAGCGTGTCGACCATGCCGTTCAGGGTCTCGGCGAGGGCCGCGACCTCGCCCTTGGCCTCGACGGTGATCTTCTTCGAGAGGTCGCCGTTCGCGACGGCGGTGGCGACGGCGGCGATGTTGCGGACCTGGTTGGTCAGGTTGTCCGCCATCAGGTTGACGTTGTCGGTCAGGTCCTTCCACGTGCCGGCGACGCCCTGCACACGGGCCTGGCCGCCCAGCCGGCCGTCGGTGCCGACCTCGCGGGCGACGCGGGTGACCTCCTCGGCGAACGAGCTGAGCTGGTCGACCATCACGTTCAGCGTGGACTTGAGCTCCAGGATCTCGCCGCGCGCGTCAACGGTGATCTTCTGCGACAGGTCGCCGTTCGCGACGGCGGTGGCGACGTGCGCGATGTTGCGGACCTGGTTGGTCAGGTTGTTCGCCATGAAGTTGACGTTGTCGGTCAGGTCGCGCCAGGTGCCCGCGACGCCGGGCACCGTCGCCTGACCGCCCAGCCGGCCCTCGGTGCCGACCTCGCGGGCCACGCGGGTGGCCTCGTCGGCGAACGAGCTGAGCTGGTCGACCATCGTGTTGATGGTGGTCTTGAGCTCCAGGATCTCGCCGCGGGCGTCGATCGTGATCTTCTGGGTCAGGTCGCCCCGCGCGATGGCGGTGGTGACCGAGGCGATGTTGCGGACCTGGGTCGTCAGGTTGTTCGCCATGACGTTCACCGACTCGGTCAGGTCGCGCCAGGTGCCGGCGACGCCGGGCACCTGCGCCTGACCGCCCAGGCGGCCGTCCGAACCGACCTCACGGGCGACACGCGTGACCTCGTCCGCGAAGGACGACAGCTGGTCGACCATCGTGTTGATCGTGGACTTGAGCTCCAGGATCTCGCCGCGCGCGTCGACGGTGATCTTCTGGGTCAGGTCGCCGAGCGCCACCGCGGTCGTGACCTGGGCGATGTTGCGGACCTGGGTCGTCAGGTTGTCCGCCATGAAGTTCACGTTGTCGGTCAGGTCGCGCCAGGTGCCGGCGACGCCGGGCACCTTCGCCTGGCCACCGAGCTTGCCGTCCGTACCGACCTCGCGGGCCACGCGCGTGACCTCGTCCGCGAAGGACGACAGCTGGTCGACCATCGTGTTCAGCGTGTTCTTCAGCTCCAGCATCTCGCCGGAGACGTCGACCGTGATCTTCTGCGTCAGGTCGCCGGTGGCCACGGCCGTCGCGACCTGGGCGATGTTGCGGACCTGGTTGGTCAGGTTGTTCGCCATCGAGTTGACGTTGTCGGTCAGGTCGCGCCACGTGCCGGCGACGCCGGGCACCTTCGCCTGACCGCCCAGGCGGCCGTCCGTGCCGACCTCGCGGGCCACGCGGGTGACCTCGTCGGCGAACGACGACAGCTGGTCGACCAGGCCGTTCACCGTCGAGCCGAGCGTGGCGAACTCGCCGCGCAGCGTCTGGTCCGACATGCGCTTGGTCAGGTCGCCTTCGGCGACGGCGGCGAGCACGCGGCTCAGCTCCGTCGTCGGCCGCATCAGGTCCTCGACCAGGCCGTTCACCGAGTCCGCGATCAGCGACCAGCCACCGGCGGTGCCCGCGGGCGCCACCCGTTCGGTCAGCCGGCCCTCCTGGCCCACCGCCTGGCGGACCCGGCCGAGTTCGCCGGCGAGCCACTGGTTGCGTTCCGCGATTTCGTTGAACACGTCCGCGAGCGCTGAAACGGGCCCGTTCCCCGGCACGACGAGCCTGCGGCGGAAGTTGCCGTCCCGCAGGTCTCTCATGGCGGAGAGAACCCTTTCGAGGGTCGCGTCCGTCTCTTCGTTGGCCGTGGTCACTCCAAGCCTCCGTGCCTCGGTGGTCGCAGCCAAGACTGCCACGTTAGGTTGGGAGCGAGGTAACTTGATGCCGCGATGCACGCAAACGACCCGCAGGAGGCCGTGATGACCCGGCCGTCTGCGCAGGACAAGAGCGGATGAGCAGCGCCGTGGGCATCGACCTCGACGGCTGGCAGCGCCTGGTGGACGGGCTGCGGGAAGCCGTCTTCGTCGTGGACGCCGCCGGGGTCGTGCGCGTGCGCAACGCCGCGGCCGCCGACAGGTTCCCCCGGCTCGGCCTCGGCGGGCAGTTCGACGGCCACGCCGCGGGCCGCCGGCACGACCTCGGCGACGGCTGGAGTGCCTGGTACTTCACGGACTCCACGCTCGACCACGCGCACCTGCGGCTCGCCGGCGGCGGGTCGCGCGACCTCACCCTGAAGACGATCGTGCAGCTCGCGGCGGAGCTGCTGGGCGAGCACTGCGTCGCCGTCGTGCCGGCCACCCGTGACCGGCTGGAGTGGTGGCGTTGTGACGGCGGCGAGCCCACGGTCACGCGCACTCCTCGCCGTGCCTCGGAGATCTCCGAGGTGCTGACCGGCACGTCCAGCCTGATGAGGATCACCTCTTTGGGTGAAGGTAGCTGGGGTGTGCCGGAGGACTTCGGCTGTGCGCTCGCCGTGCCGCTGGGCGTCGGCGGCGCGCTGGTCGTCGTGCGGAAGGGCGACTTCGCGCCGAACGACGTGGAACGGATCCGGCTGTTCGGCAAGCACGCCGCCGTGGCGCTGGAGTCGTCGTCGAAGCTGACGGAGCAGCAACGGACGATCGAGGTGCTGCGCTCGGCGCTGCTGCCGTTGCCGCTGCCCGAGGTGCGCGGTGTGACGCTGGCCTCGGTGTTCATCCCCGCCCACCAGCGGGCGCTGGTCGGCGGCGACTTCTACGACGTCCACCCGCGCACGGACGGCTCGGCGACGTTCGTGCTGGGCGACGTCTGCGGGCACGGCCTGGAGGCCGCGGTCCACAGTGGACGTGTCCGGCAGTCGCTGCAGGCGCTGTCCCTGGTCGAGACGAACCCGGTGCGGCTGCTGCACCTGCTGAACACCTCGTTGCGCGCCACCGGCTCGAAGCTCTTCACCACGCTCGTCGTCGGTGAGCTGGTGCCGCTGGCCGACGGGGGAGCGCGGCTGTCGCTCGCGTCCGGTGGCCATCCCGCGCCGCTGGTGCTGCGGGCGGACGGCACCGTGGACGAGGTGAGCGCCACGGGGGCGATCGTCGGGATCCTGGCGGACGTCCGGTTCTCCGGTGAGCAGATCACGCTGGCACCGGGGGACACGCTGGTGCTGTACAGCGACGGGTTCACCGAGGCGCGTGCGCACACGAACCGCACCGAGTTGTTCGGCGAGCAGCGTCTACGGGCGGTGCTCAAGGAGTGCAAGGGACAGTCGGCGGAGGAGATCGCGCGGCACTGCGAGCAGGCCGTGCTCAAGTGGCTGGACCGCGACGACCACGACGACCTGGCTCTGCTGGCCGTCCAGGCCGTGTGAATGAAGTTCCCGGTCCAAGGGTTCATCCGCCGTTCGTTCGCCTGGACAGCTTGACCGGTTGAGATCTCCGCATGTCCCACTCTCACGATCACACGCACGGTGATCACACGCACCACCGCCACGAGGTAGAGCCGGTTGAGGGCAGCTGGCTCGACCCCGCGGACGACCGCCCGTCGTCGGTCGAACGCCGCAAGTTCCTGGCCGGCCTCGGCATCGCGGCCGGGGCCGCCGGTGTCGCCGTGGCCGCCGGTACCGGCAAGGCCGAGGCGCACGTCCCGGTCAACCCCTGGGGCGGCGGTGAGCGCTGGTACGCGGGCGACCACCACATCCACACCCAGTACTCCGACGACGGCCAGTACACGATCGCGCAGCAGGTCGCGAAGGCGCACGAGTTCGGCCTCGACTGGGTCGTCATCACCGACCACGGCGGCGTCGCGCACCAGAAGTTCTCGATCGACCAGATCACGCCCGACATCGAGCGCGTCCGCCGGTCGCAGCGCGACGTGCTGGTCTACCAGGGCCTGGAGTGGAACATCCCCGGCGCGGAGCACGCCACCGTGTTCATGCCGCCCGGCAAGAACACCGTCGACATCCTCAAGGCGTTCGAGCTGTCCTACGACGGCCGCATCGCGAACAACTCCGAGCCCCTCGCCCTGGCCGCCCTGCGGTACCTGGAGGCGCAGGTCCTCTCCGGACGGACCGAGATCGCGCTGATGTTCGCGAACCACCCGTCCCGGCGCGGCGTCGACAGCCCGCACGAGATCCGCGGCTGGCGCGACGCGGCGCCCGGTGTCGCGGTCGGCATGGAGGGCGCGCCCGGTCACCAGGCCGCCGGCATGCCGAAGCCCGCGGGCGGCCCCGGCCGTGCGCGCGGCTACTACGACACGGCCGCGCCCGGCCCGGAGTCGTTCCCCGGCTATCCGCCGGAGTCCTACCGCACGCACGGCGGCTTCGACTGGATGACCGCCAAGGTCGGCGGCCTGTGGGACTCCCTGCTCGCCGAGGGACGCCCGTGGTGGATCACCGCGAACTCGGACGTGCACCAGGTGTTCGGCGACACCCTCACACCGGGCAAGCAGGACTACGCCACGACCGGCTCCAAGGGCGCGCCGATCGACTCGGGCGTCAAGCAGACCGGCTACGGCGACTTCTTCCCCGGCCAGTACGGCTCGAACATCGTCGGCTCCCGGTCGAAGTCCTACGTGGACGTCATGCGCGGCCTGCAGGCCGGCAAGGTGCTGACCGTGCACGGCCGCCTGATCGACGGCCTGCAGCTGCGCGTGCGCTCGCGTGACGACCTGCGCGGTGTGACGCTGGGCGGGCGGACGTTCGTGCGCCGCGGCAGCGACGTCGAGGTCACCATCGAGGTCGACCGCGCGTCCGGCCCGAACTTCTCCGGCGCCAGGCCGGTGCTGGCCAAGGTCGACCTGATCTCGGGCCCGGTCACCGGTCCGTCCGCCGACCGCGACCTGTTCCTCGCGCCGGAGACCACCGTCGCGAAGACGTTCGAGGTGCCGCGCACGGGCAAGATCCGGTTCTCGTACACCTTCAAGAACGTCGAGCGGTCGTTCTACCTGCGGCTGCGGGGCAGCGACGGCAAGCGGCTCACCTCGTCCGGTGACCCGATGGTCGACGAGATCGCCAACTCGGACCCGTGGGCCGACCTCTGGTTCTACGCCAACCCGGTGTTCGTGGACGTGATCTGATCCAAGTCCGCTGTGTGCCGGCGGTGCTGAACGCGGCTGTCGCCGTGCTCAGCCCGTCGGTGCGGCGGCTCCGACGACGGACAGCAGCTGCAGCTTCTCGTAGCTCTCGGTGCCCGGTGTGGCCGTGTAGACGAGCAGGAAGTGGTGCTGGTCGGGGTCCAGCAACGTCTGGCACTGCAGTTCCAGCGCTCCGATGCTCGGGTGGACGTAGCGCTTGACCTCCTTGGGGCGGATGCCGACCTCCTGGGCGTCCCACAACCGCCGGAACTCCTCGCTGCGGGCGAGCAGCAGTTCGGTGTACCGCGCGGCCCGCGAGCCGGGGCCGCGCCGGGTGAGGGCCTCGCGCAGGCCCGAGGCGAACATCCTGCCCAGGACCTCGTGGTCGGCGGGTTCGTACAGCGCGCGCGACGCCGGGTCGGTGAACCACCGGTAACCGAGGCTCCTGGCCGGACCCGTGTACCGGGCCGCGTCGCCGGTGAGCGCGACGCCGAGCGGCGTCTGGCGCAGGGTCTCGCCGAGCTCGGTGACGATCTCGGCCGGGGTGTCGTGCAGCCGGTCGAAGATCCGGGCGAGGCCCGGGCTGACGTGCTCGCTGATCGCACCGCGCGACGGTGGGGTGTGCCCGGCGAGCCGGAACAGGTGGTCGCGCTCGTCCAGCGACAGGTGCAGGCCCTGGGCGATCGCCGCGATCATCTGCTCGGACGGGTGCGTGCCGCGTTCCTGTTCCAGGCGCGCGTAGTAGTCCGCCGACATGTTGCACCGGGCGGCGACCTCCTCGCGGCGCAGGCCGCTGGTCCGCCGCCGTGGCCCGCGCCGCAGGCCGATGTCCTCGGGCTGCAGCGCCTCCCTGCGGTTGCGCAGGAACGCGGCCAGCCCGGCTCGATCGATCACGGCGGCTCCTTTCGTCTCCCTGTTTCTAACGTGCGCGCGCTGCCGTAGCCACGGAGCGAGAGGTCCTGGATGTGGCCGCGCCGGTCCGGCCACTGTGGAGGAACACACCACGACGAGCAGGGGAGTGCGCGATGAGCAGGAAGTTCGACATCGAGGTCCCGGACCTGTCCGGCAAGCGGGCCGTCGTCACCGGTGCCAGCGACGGCGTCGGGCTCGGCATCGCGGGACGGCTCGCGGCGGCCGGGGCCGAGGTCGTCCTGCCCGTCCGCAACCAGCGCAAGGGTGAGGCGGCGATCGCCACGATCCGCCGCCAGACCCCCGGCGCGGACGTGACCCTGCGCGCGCTCGACCTGTCCTCGCTGGCGTCGGTGGCCGCGCTGGGCGAGACGCTGCTCGCGGAGGAAAAGCCCGTGCACGTCCTCGTCAACAACGCCGGCGTCATGACCCCGCCCGAACGGCAGACGACCGCGGACGGGTTCGAGCTGCAGTTCGGCACCAACCACCTCGGCCACTTCGCCCTCGTCGGGCACCTGCTGCCGTTGCTCAAGGCCGGTCGCGCCCGCGTGACGTCGCAGATCAGCATCGCCGCCGACCGGAACGCCATCAACTGGGACGACCTGAACTGGGAACGCTCCTACAGCGGCGGCAAGGCCTACAGCCAGTCGAAGATCGCTTTCGGCCTGTTCGGGCTCGAGCTCGCGCGGCGCAGCGAGGCGGGCGGCTGGGGGATCACGAGCAACCTCGCCCACCCCGGCGTCGCGCCCACCAACCTGCTCGCCGCCCGTCCCGAGGTCGGCCGCGCCCGCGACACGCTCGGCGTGCGCGCGATCCGGGTCCTGTCGTCGGTGGGCGTCCTCGGCACCGTCGAGTCGGCCCAGCTCCCGGCCCTGCTCGCGGCGACGGCACCCGGCGCAGGCGTGTTCTACGGCCCGAGCCGCTTCGGTCACCTGAGCGGTCCGCCCGCTGAGCAGACCCTCTACAGCCGGCTGCGCGACGCCGACGAGGCCCGGCGCGTGTGGCAGGTGTCCGAGGAGCTGGTCGCTAGCGGACTCCGTGCGGGCGGAACTGGACGCTGATCCGCGGCCCGACGACCTTCGAGGTCTTCGGGACGGCGTGCTCCCAGGTGCGCTGGCAGGAGCCGCCCATGACGAGCAGGTCGCCGTGCCCCAGCGCGTACTTGTGCGTCTCGCCGCCACCTCGTGGCCGCAGCAGCAGGGCGCGTGGCGTGCCGACGCTCAGGATCGCGACCATCGTGTCCTCGGTCTGGCCGCGGCCGATCGTGTCGCCGTGCCAGGCCACGCTGTCCCGGCCGTCGCGGTAGTAGCAGAGGCCGGCGGTGGTGAACGGCTCCTCCAACTCGGCCAGGTAGTGCGTGCTGAGCCGGTCGCGGGCCGTGGTGAGGACGTCGAACGGCAGCGCGCCGCTGTAGAAGCAGAGCAGGCGCGGCACGTCGACCACGGTGTCGTACATCTGGCGGCGCTCGGCACGCCACGGCACCTCGTCGACGAGCCGGTCGAACAGCGCGTCGGCGCCCGCGAGCCAGCCGGGCTGGACGTCGATCCACGCGCCGTGGCCGAGCTCGGTGCGGCGCGGGGCGAGCGGAGCCAGTTCCGGCTCCGCGTCCAGGTCGAACAGTGATCCCTGGCGCATGGGTCGAAGCATAATCGAACACTTGTTCTACGGCACAATGCGTTCATGAGTGGGGACGAAGAACAGGTCGAAGAGCACGTGCAGGTTCACGAGCAGTGCGTGAACGTGTTGAGCGGGAATGTGAACGGCACCGTGATCCAGTTGGGCGCCGTCCACGGCGATCTCGTCTTTCCCGCGCCGAAGCCCGCTGAGGACTAGGGCTTCAGCACGGCCCACACGGCGTCCGCGACGATCTCGCGCGCCTGGGCCAGGTCGAACACCCCGAGCAGGAACCGGCGTACCGACTCGTGCGCCGGCCCCATCGCCACGGGCTCCAGCGCCCACGGCGGCACCGTGCGCAGCTCGCCGGACGCCATCCGGTCGAGGAACCAGGCCAGCACCGGCGCGAACTCCGCCATCTTGGCCGCCGGGTCGGCGTGGTCCGGTGCGGCGTAGAGGAAGCGCGCCCGGTCCGGGTTCGCCATGACCCAGTCGAGGTAGCTCAGCGTCAGGGTGCGCACGCCTTCGGAGGCCGTCCGCGCCTGCAGGGCCGGCAGCATCGCGGCGACGCAGCGGGCGTAGCTGTCGGCGTAGAGCTGCGCGAACACGCCCGCGCGGCTGCCGAAGTGGTGGTAGATGCTGCCGTTCGACATGCCCGACCGCTCGGTCAGGGCCGCGATCGTGACGGCGTCGAGGCCGCCTTCTCCGACGAGCTGGAGCGCCGCGTCGAGGAGAGACTGTCGTCGGTCGGACACGAGGGTTAGAGTACCGCTCTGGAGCGACGCTCCAGAGAAGGGGAGAAGCAATGGCGCTGTCGATTCCCGGCCTGCTGCGCGATCGTGTCGCGCGCACGCCCGACGCCGAGGCGATGCGGTACCGCGACAACGGTGGCTGGGTCTCGCTGACGTGGTCCGAGCTGCAGGAACGGGTGGCCGCCGAAGCGTTCGGGCTGGTCGGGCAGGGCCTGCGCAAGGGCGACCGCGTGGCGTTGATGGGCAGCACGAGCATCGAGTGGATCGTCACCGACCTGGCCGTGCTCGCCGCCGGGGGCGCCACCACGACGATCTACCCGAACAGCACCGCCGAGGAGGTCGCGCACATCATCGGCGACTCCGGCAGCCGGATCGTGGTCGTGGAGACCGACGACCACGCCGCGATGGTGCCGGACGGCGTCGAGGTGCTGCGGTTCGGCGCGGTGCCGCGGGGTTCGGGCGACTACGAGGCGTTGATCGGCGGGCTGGCGCCGGACGACCTGGCGACGCTGATCTACACGTCGGGCACGACCGGCACGCCCAAGGGTGTCGAGCTCACTCACGAGAACTGGCTGACGACGTCGGAGGCCATCGCGTCCCTGGGCATCCTGCGGCCGACGGACCTGCACTTCCTGTGGCTGCCGCTCTCGCACGCGTTCGGCAAGGTCCTGACGATGGCGATGATCGCCGCGGGCGTGCCGACCGCCGTCGACGGCAGCGTCGAGCGGATCGTGGACAACCTCGGCGAGCTGAGGCCGTCGATCGTGGCCGCCGCGCCGCGCATCTTCGAGAAGATCCACGGCCGGATCGTCGCGGGCGCGCGGGAGAAGGGCGGGATCACCGAGAAGATCTTCCGGTGGGCCGACCGCGACCACGGCCCGGCGACGCGCTGGCTCGCGGATCGCCTGGTGTACCGCAAGCTGCGCGACCGGGTGGGCGGCCGGATCCGCTACTTCGTGTCGGGCTCGGCCCCGCTCGCCCCGGAGATCGCCGAGTTCTTCGAGCGCGCCGGCATCACGATCCTGGAGGGCTACGGGCTCACCGAGTCGTCCGCGGCGACGTTCTTCAACCGGCCAGGCATGATCAAGATCGGCACCGTGGGCCCGCCGATCCCCGGCATGGAGGTCAAGATCGCCGAAGACGGCGAGGTGCTGCTCAGCGGCCCCGGCGTCATGCGCGGCTACCACAACCGGCCGGACGCGACCGCCGAGTCGCTCGTCGACGGCTGGCTGCACACCGGCGACATCGGCGAGCTGGACGACGCGGGCCGCTTGAAGATCACCGACCGCAAGAAGGAGCTCATCAAGACCTCGGGCGGCAAGTACGTGGCGCCGACCCGGATCGAGAGCATGATCAACGCGGCGTCGCCGTACATCAGCAACGTGATCGTGCACGGCGACCGGCGCAAGTACTGCGTGGCACTCGTGACGCTCGACGCGGACACCGCCGGCGGGCTCACCGACGCGGAGTCCGAGGTCGACAACGCGATCAAGGCGGTCAACGCCCAGCTGGCGCGGCACGAGACGATCAAGCGGTTCGCGGTGCTGGAGCACGACTTCAGCGTCGAGGACGGGTTGCTGACCGCGTCGCTCAAGCCGCGCCGCCGTGAGATCGAGAGGCGCTACGCGGACGTTCTCGACGGCCTGTACTGATCAGGCCGGCGGGGCCGTGGAGGTGGTTGCCTCGGCCTCGGGGGCGGCGCTGGTGAGGTACGTCCTGGCCGCGACCGAGATCTCGGCGCGCGTCAGGTAGCCGCGGCCGTCGGTGTCGAGCAGGCGGAACGACTCCCCGGCGGCGGCCGGCGGAGTGCCGTAGCCACCCTGCAGCCAGTCGTCCAGGCTCAGCCTGCCGTCGCCGTCCTCGTCGCTGATCGCGAGCAGTGCGTCGGTGGCCGGGCTGGAAGATCGTGTCGTAGCCACCGCCCGCGGCGAGAACCGCCATGCCCGCAGCGACCTCGCCGCGGGAGACGCGGCCGCGTTCGAGTTCGGCGGCCGGACGGGATCCGTGTGCCGGAATGCCGCGAACCGCCCGCCGACGGAAGTGGCGGGCGGTTCGCTGGACGTTCGGTCAGCGGCGGCCGCGCGGTTCGTCGTCGCGCTTGACCTCGGCGCGTTCCTTGCGCACCTCACCCTTGACTTCCCGCTGCTCGGTGACCGCGTCCTTCTCCAGCCGGACCCGCTCCACGGCCTCCGTGCGCTTCTGCACCACCGGTTCCTCGCGGTGCAGGGTGACCTCCGCCTGCTCGTCGGCGAACGCCCTGCCCGGCTTGCCCTGGGCGGGCTCGCGGACGACCCGGACCTCCTCGTGCGTCACCGGCACGGTGATGTTGCGCTGCTCGGTGACCGTGTGCTTGACCAGCCGCACCCGGCCCGCCTCGACGTTGCGGGTGCCGACGTCGAGCTTCTCCTCGGAGAGGGTGACCTCGGCGGAGTCGTTCTTGCCCCGCCTGCCGTCCCGGCTGCCGCTGAGCCGGTCGTGCTCGCCGGTCTTGGCCTGCGGGATCATCCCGTAGTGCCGGTAGAGCGCCTGCTGCTCCTCGTCCGACATGTGGTCGTCCGAGGGGCGCACGCTCGGCGCGTCCTTCACCTGCTCCTTGCTGACGGGAACGGTGATCGCGCCACCCGCCACCTGGCCCTGCTGGATCGGGACGAAGCTCTCCTTCATCCCGAACAGTCCGGTGTGGACCTCGGCCCACATGGGGGCGCCAGTGCCGTCTTCGAGCCAGACCTGCTTGACCGAACCGATCTTCTCGCCCCGGTTGTCGATCACGTCGCAGTCGTACAGGGCCTCAACGTGCGCCTGGTCGATCATCGTCTCTGTCCCTCCTCCTCGGCTGTCTGCCTGTGCAGGCGAAGTACCCACCTCGGCGGGCGGATCGCGGGTCACCCACCGACCGGGTGACCCGCGCCCGCCTGGCGGTTCAGCCAAGTGGGGGACACACGGCCTAGTCGCAGACGGCTCCGCGCGAGGCCGAACCGACCAGCTTGGCGTACTTGGCGAGCACCCCGCGCTGGTAGCGCGGAGGCAGCGGGGCCCAGCCCTCACGGCGGCTGTCGAGGTCCGCGTCCACGTCGAGCGTCCCGGAAGCGACGTTCAGCGTGATCTGGTCGCCGTCGCGCACGAACGCGATGGGGCCGCCGTCGACCGCCTCGGGTGCCACGTGCCCGACGCACAGGCCCGTCGTGCCGCCGGAGAACCGGCCGTCGGTGAGCAGCAGGACGTCCTTGCCGAGGCCCGCGCCCTTGATCGCCGCGGTGATCGCGAGCATCTCGCGCATGCCCGGCCCGCCCTTGGGGCCCTCGTAGCGGATGACCACGACGTCGCCCGCGGTGATGGTGCCGTCCTCCAGGGCGTCCATGGCGGCGCGCTCGCGGTCGAACACGCGGGCGGTGCCGGTGAAGACGTCCGAGTCGAAGCCCGCCGACTTGACCACGGCGCCTTCCGGGGCGAGCGAGCCCTTCAGGATCGTGATGCCGCCGGTGTGGTGGATGGGCTTGTCCAGTGCGCGCAGCACGAGGCCGTCCGGGTCGGGCGGGTTGATGTCGGCGAGGTTCTCGGCGACCGTGCGGCCGGTGACCGTGAGGCAGTCGCCGTGCAGCAGACCGGCGTCGAGCAGCGCCTTCATCACCACGGGCACGCCGCCGATGCGGTCGACGTCCGTCATGACGTGCCGGCCGAACGGCTTCACGTCGGCCAGGTGCGGCACGCGCGCGCCGATGCGGCTGAAGTCGTCCAGCGACAGCTCGACGCCGGCCTCGTGCGCGATGGCGAGCAGGTGCAGCACCGCGTTGGTGGAGCCGCCGAACGCCATCACGACGGCGATCGCGTTCTCGAACGCCTCGCGCGTCATGATCTGCCGCGCCGTGATGCCCTTGCGGAGCATCTCGACCACGGCCTGGCCGGAGCGGCGCGCGAACCCGTCGCGGCGCCGGTCGGTGGCCGGGGGAGCGGCGCTGCCGGGCAGCGACATGCCCAGCGCCTCGGCCGCGCTCGCCATGGTGTTCGCGGTGTACATGCCACCGCACGCGCCCTCGCCGGGGCAGATCGCGCGTTCGATCAGGTCGACGTCCTCACGGCTCATCAGGCCGCGCGAGCAGGCCCCGACGGCCTCGAACGCGTCGATGATCGTGACTTCCTTCTCGGTGCCGTCGGTCAGCGTGACCCGGCCCGGCAGGATCGACCCCGCGTAGAGGAACACGCTGGCCAGGTCGAGCCGCGCCGCCGCCATCAGCATGCCGGGCAACGACTTGTCGCACCCCGCGAGCAGCACCGAGCCGTCGAGGCGCTCTGCCTGCATGACGGTCTCGACGCTGTCGGCGATCACCTCGCGGGAGACCAGCGAGAAGTGCATGCCCTCGTGGCCCATCGAGATGCCGTCCGACACCGAGATCGTGCCGAACTCCAGCGGATAGCCGCCGGCCGCGTGCACGCCGTCCTTGGACGCCTTCGCAAGGCGGTCCAGCGACAGGTTGCACGGCGTGATCTCGTTCCACGACGAGGCCACGCCGATCTGCGGCTTCTCCCAGTCCTCGTCGCCCATGCCGACGGCCCGGAGCATGCCGCGCGCGGCGGTGCGCTCCAGGCCGTCGGTCACGTCGCGGCTGCGTGGCTTCACGTCCGGTGTATCGGTCATGAGCGCACGCTAGTGCCGTGGGGCGAAATTTGCCGTGATGATTCGCGGTCAGACGGGGGGATCGTGGTGCCGCCCCCATGTCCTCATACTGGACGTATGGGGGTGTGGGGGCGGTGCCGCGAGCCGCCCTGCTGAGCGTGAATCAGCTCGCCCACTTTCGGCCCACGGCACTAGTAGCGTGTCGCGGCTAAGTTGTGCTTCGTTGAGCAGGGCAGAGGGCTGGGCGGTGTGGTCGCTCGTTACCGAAAGCCCCGGATGGTCGCGCTCTCATGCGCATTTGCCGCCGAGTTGGCGGTAGAAAACTGCCGGCGCAATCGTTTGCTGATCACCTCAAGTACCGCCAACCGTGCAGGTGACAGCCATGAGAGCGCGATCTTCATGATCGAAGCCCGGCCACCTGCCGGCGTCCCTCCCACTCGTCACTAATCCAAGAGATAGCTGCGACACGCTACTAGGTCTCAGTTGGGGTTGGCTGCGTGAGTCAGCGTCTCCCAGGCGATGAACAGGTTGTCGGTCCCGTGTGGACGCTTCGACTCGGTGTAGAGCTTGGTGTTCGCCATCGCGATGCCCAGCCGGGTGTTCAGCGCGTTGTAGCTGACCTCGGGCGTCGGCCCGAGCTCACGGCTGTAGGAACCGCCGCACAGCCACGACGGCACGGGTTCGCCGTTCTGGTACTTGGTGTGCAGGCCCCACGCGTGCCGCATCCTGTCCTTGATCTCGCCCCAGATGTCCTGGCCCTGGTGCCGTGCGGTCTCCGCGAGGTGCGAGGCGGCGGAGAGCCCGTACGCCGTGTGGGCGAAGTCCCGGCAGGTCTCCTGGGTGAGGCCGTCGACGAACGTGGACTGGTCGTGCCAGTAGGAGATGATCTCGGCCCTGGTGTCGATGCCACTGCCCGGCGGCGTCTTCGGCAGCGCCCCGTCGGTGGTCAGGTAGATGAACGCCTGGATGCGCGTCCGGAAGATGCTCACGGCCTTGTCGTAGGCCGCGCGGTCCTCCAGGAACACGGCGATGCCGATCGACGCCTCCATCATGCTGAGTTCCCAGTTGCCGTTGGTGTTCGCGCGGCCGTTCTGGATCTCGGGCAGGTAGACGTTGCGCAGCATCGTGCCGAACCGGGCACTGTTGGGCCAGGTCCCGTAGACGTGCTTCATGATCTCGGCGGCCTTGGGCCAGCTGCTGGCCGACCACGCGGTCTGCAGCGGGGCGTTCGAGTTGGTGTGGTCGCGGATCGTGGCGGACCAGGCGTCCATGATCTGGATGGCCTTGGTCGCGTACCTGGCGTCGCGGGTGACGTACCAGGCCAGCGACAGCGTGTAGGCGGCGAGCGCGTCCTCGCGTTCGTCGGTGCAGCCGTTGTTGGGATTGCTGACCGGGCCGCACTCCACGACGGCCCGTGGTTTCGGCGTGCGGTTCAGGTCGGCGTACTTGGACGCCATCATGCGGTCGTAGGCGGTCTTCCACGGCTGGGCGCCGGCCAGGACCTTGGTGCGCATGAAGTCCAGCTGGGGCCGGGAGACCACGACTCCCGGGTGGACGAACGTCGCCGGTGCCGCCTGGGCGGTGACCGGGACCAGTAGCGATGCGAGCAGGGCGATCAAGACCGTGCAGGAACGGGTGACCATGCGGCCAGTGTTAGTGGTCTATACCTTTCTGGTCAATCATTCCGGAACAAGGTTCACGGTGGTGAACGAAGCCAAGCCGCACAACGAGAATCCCCCGGTGCGCGGGAGGGGCACCGGGGGATTCTCGCCTGTCTGAACTGCGTGGTCAGAGCGTCACTCGCGGCACTTCTTGCCGGTGTTGACGCAGTTGACGAGGCGGTTCATGATCTTCTGCGACATCACGTTCGCGAAGTCGTCGTGGTCGGTGAGCGGGTTGTGCTCCTCCTCCGGGAAGGAGTCGACCAGGTAGCGACCTTCCTTCTGGACGTCGAGCGGGATGTTGTAGGTCAGGGAGATGCGCAGCTGCGGAACGGCCTTGAAGCCCTGCTTGCACTTGCCGTTCTGGTCGGGGAACACGATGTGGTCGCGGTGGTTCGCGGAGTCGATGTTCTTGCCGTCCCAGCAGCTCGGGAAGTCGTGCACGCGCTTGACCTTCGAGCCCTGCGGGCAGATCGGGTACTTGTCCATGAGGACCTTGTCCTCGAAGCCCGTGCAGGTCCAGGACGCCTTGGCGTTCTTCGGGCCGTTCTGGCCGGCCTTGGCGTCACCGTAGAGAACGCGGAGGAACTTCGGCATCGCGACGACCTTGCCGGTCGGGCTGCCGCGGAACTGGAGGTCGACGACGGCGGGGCGCTGGATCTCGCCCTCGTTGCCCTCGAGCTCGTTGTTCGCGTTCTCCTCGGGGTTGTTCTGGTTCTTCTTGTCCTCGGTGCCCTCGGCCTGAGCGGCATCGGCGTTCTCGCCGCCGTTGTCGAGACCCTCTTCACCCGCGGCCTTGTCCTTCACCGCACAGGCGGCGGCCGGGTTCAGGTCGGGAGCCTGCTTGCCCTGGCGGCTGAACGCCAGCATCATCCGGTTCAGGATCGCGGCGCGCTTCTCGCGCGTCGGGCCGACGATGATGTTGTCGCGGTCCTGGGCCTTGACCTGCTCGAGCCTCTTCTCGGCCTCGGCGGTCACCTTCTCGATGTTCTCGAGCTCGCGGTCGATCTCCGCCTGGGCCGCGTCCGGCACGTCCTCGGGCAGCAGCGACGCGACGTCGGGGCACTCGAGCTGGGCCGCTTCCTTGGCAGCCTTGTCCTTGTCCTGCTGGGCCTTGTCGTCCTTCTTCGGCGGGGCCTGCTCCGCGGGCGGTGCGGCCTCCGCCGGCTCCTCGTCGGTGATGCGGACGACCGGCCAGAAGTAGGCGGACTTGTCACCGTTCTTGCAGGTCGTGCCCGCCGCCTGCAGCGACTTGTTGTTGGAGTCCGCGTTCGTCGAGAGGTTGCCGACGTAGTCGTGCAGGTGCTGCGCACCGTTGCGGACACCAGGCTGCGCGATGAAGTTGTCCGGGTTGAAGTGCCCGTTCTCGTTCCGGCCGCAGTCGACGGTGAACGTGCCTGTGGTGGCGTCGTTCTCCGGCTTTGGTTTCTTGACGTTCGGCTTCACCTTGGTGATGTCGACGAACAAGCTCTTGTCCGGACCGTCGGCGAGCGCGGCGCCATCAGAAGAACTGATGGCCACCACCGCGGCACCGCCCGCGACCACGGCCATCGCCGCCGCGGCGGCGGTGAGCCAGATCGTGGATTTCCTCCGGTGAATAGCCATTTGCCACCTCGTGGTAGTCCGATAAAACGGCATGGTGAAGCTGACGGCGGTATGAGGCCGCTATCTTCGGGATGAACCTGGGTGTGCTGTTTTGATTAGTACGAACGAGATTTCCGCCGTGATTTCTTCGACCGGGATATCATTCGCATCCCCACCAGCGCGAGCGCGAGCACCCCGATGGCGCCGAAGAAGACACCGTTGTTGTCCCCGAACACGCCCTGCTCGGCGGTGCGGGTGAACCTGGTGCCCTCCGGCACGGTCGGGATCACGCCGTCGGTCGGGTTCGCCGACTGCTCGGCCGCCTGGTCACCCGTCGGTTCCGGAGTCCCGGAGTCGTTCGCGGGCGGGGGTGGTGCGAGCGGTTGTGGCGATTCCAGTCCGGCGAAGTCGACGCGACCGGTCTCCTCGAGCACCTTCATGTGGTCGAAGACGGTGATCATCGCTTGCGTGGAAAGGATGCGGATGAGCTCGTTCTTGGTGCCGGCCCGGATTTGCGCGGCGTAGGCGTAGACCTTGCCGTGCGCCGCGCGGAGCCGGTTGGCGAAGACGGCGTCGAACTCGTCGCCGTTCGCCGCGTCCATCTCGGCGAGGAAGCCCTTCTGCTCGTCCGAGGCCTCCGTGGGCAACGTGTGGCCGAGCAGGACGCCCGCCCGGTTCACCACGTTGTCCAGGAGCGTGTGCCCCTCGATGAGGTGCTTGCAGGCCTCTTGGATCTTGGGCTGGTCGGCCCGCTTGGCCTTGCCCTTCTCGCCCGCGGGCTTCTCCCACAACCCGGCCTGCTTGACGCGGTTCATGAAATCCCGGTCGGCCGGTCCGAGGGGCCCCCACTGCGTCTGGACGATCTCGTCGCCCTTGCCGCCGCTGTCCGGCGGCGGCGTGGAGATGGGGGTGGACGGCGTGGAGGGCTGCCCTGCAGCGGTTCCGGTGTTCAGAAGCACCGCCAGCGCACAGCCTGCCAGCGCGACCATCAGTCGCGTTGGTTTCGCCAAGTCCATGGGGAGTCGCACGAACGGGAATACGGCCAGGAATGGGAGGCCGCCTCAGTTCGAGACGTCTCCGTTACCGAAACGTTATCGCGGCGGCCGCAACCCCCGCCGACTCTGCTGTGAAAGCCCGCGTCATAGGGTCGTGAGCATGAGCAAGCGTTTTGTGGCGTTGGGCGACTCGTTCACCGAGGGTGTGGGCGACGAAGACGCTGGTCGTCCCAATCGAGTGCGGGGCTGGGCTGACCGCGTCGCCGACGTGCTGGGGGCGGCGGACCCCGAGTTCACCTACGCCAACCTGGCCGTGCGCGGCCGGCTGCTGCCGCAGGTGCTGGGCGAGCAGCTCGAACGCGCGCTGGCGATGAAGCCGGACCTGGTCTCGCTCTACGCGGGCGGCAACGACCTCATGCGGCCCAAGGTGGACATCGACGGGTTGATGCGCCGCTACCGCGCGGCTGTCGCGCGCCTGACCAACGCGGGCGCGCGCGTGATCCTCTTCACCGGCGTCGACGGTGGTGACGACCCGGTGTTCCGCAAGATGCGTGGTCGCGTGGCCATCTACAACGAGCACGTGCGCGCGATCGCCGCCGAGCACTCGTGCGTGCTGGGCGACATGTGGAACATGCGTCAGCTGCGCGACCGTCGAATGTGGTCGCCGGACCGGCTGCACCTCAACTCGGCCGGGCATGCCGAGGTCGCGATCTCCGTGCTCGACGCTCTCGGCGTCCCGCACTCGCTGGAGCGGACCGTGCTGGGCGTGGCCCCGCTGGTCGACCGCCGCGTCCGGCGCGCGGAGGACTGGAAGTGGGCGCGCGAGCACGTCGTGCCGTGGGTGATGCGGCGGGTGCGCGGCGAGTCGTCCGGTGACGTGATCCGGCCGCGCCGTCCGGAGCCGCTGCCGCCGTCGTAAGTAGAACGTGTTCCTTGACGCGGTCGCCCATAACGAGGTGACCGTGTTTTGGTGACGGATTTCCTGGCGATTGTTTGCATGTAGAACGCGTTCTAGAAGCTGCGTAGACCTGGATGGATGCAGAGCTCTAGCGTCAGTGCGCATGCGTCGCAGGACCGCACTGATCGCACTGACGATCTGCGCGTTGATCGCCGGATGCGGAAGCAGGCTCACCGACGAGCAACGCGCAGCGCTCGTCGTGCCGCAGGGAGGGTCGGCCGGCACCCAGGACGGTGCGGTGACCGGCGAGGACGGTGCGGTCTCCGAAGGCACCGCGGAGCAGCCGGGTGCCGCGAACCCGCAGCAGCCTGACAAGAAGCCGAACCCGCCCGGCAGCATCGCGGGCGGCTGCCAGGGCACCGGCGGCGCCACGGACAAGGGCGTCACGGCCGGCGAGATCACGATCGCCAACATCTCCGACATCAGCGGCCCGGTGCCCGGCATCTTCCAGTCGGCCCAGCAGGCCACCAAGGCGTTCGTCGAGTACTTCAACGCCACCCAGGGCTCGGTGTGCGGGCGCAAGCTCAAGCTCGTCTCGTTCGACTCCCGCACCGACAGCGGAGGCGACCAGCAGGCCACCTCCCAGGCCTGTGAGCAGGCTTTCGCACTGGTCGGCTCGATGTCGGCGTTCGACCAGGGCGGCGGACCCGCGGCTGCGGGCTGCGGGATACCCGACCTGCGGGCCTCGACCGTCACGGCACAACGCCAGCGCACGCCTGTGAGCTTCGGCGTGGCGTCGAACGTCGTGAACCTCGTGTCCTCGGCCGGTCCTGACCTGGTCAAGTCGAGCTTCCCCGGCGGCATTGGCGCCGCGGCCTACCTGTACCTCAACGCCGACGCGAGTGCGCAGAACGCCCGCAGCATGCAGAAGGCGGCCGAGGCGCGCGGGATCAAGTTCGTCTACTCGCAGGCCATCGACATCACCGACGTCAACTACGCGCCGTACGTGGCGAAGCTCAAGGAGACCGGCACCAAGATCGTGTACTGGATCGGCTCGGCGCAGTACGCGGTGCGGTTGCAGCAGGCCATGCGGCAGCAGGGGTACACGCCGGAGGCGTTCATCACCGACCCGTCCGCGTACGACCCGCAGTACATCAAGCAGGGCGGTGCGGCGGTCGACGGGACAGTCGTCTACACGAACGGCGCGCTGTTCGAGGAGTCGAACGCCCAGGTGGCGCTGTACAAGCAGTGGCTGGGACGGGTGGCGCCGGGTGCCGCGCCCTCGTACTTCGGGATGTTCGCCTGGGCGGCGGCCCGGTTGTTCGTGACCACGGCGGCGAAGGTCGGGCCGCAGCTGACCCGCAAGGCGATGATCGAGGCGGTGCGCGGGGTGCACGACTTCACCGCCGAGGGCATGGTCGCGCCCCAGGACGTGGGAGGGAAGCGGACTTCGGCCTGCATGACGCTGGTGCGGCTGAAGGGCGGGACGTGGTCGCGGCTGGCCCCGGCGTCCGGGTACTCGTGCGGGACGTTGATCGACACGGGGGTGGGCGGATGACCGCACTCCTGGCGTACACGATCTTCGGCCTCGTCACCGGCGGCGCGTACGCCGTCGTCGCCGGCGGCCTCGTGCTGACCTACAGCACGTCCAAGGTCTTCAACGTCGGCCACGGCGCGATCGGCATGGTCATGGCGTTCCTCTACTGGGAACTCGCCGAGAACCGCGGCCTGCCCCAGTGGCTCGCGCTGCTGCTCGTGGCCGGTGTGTGCGCGCCGCTGTTCGGGCTGGTGGTCGAGCGGTTCGTCATGCGGCGGCTCGCGGGGGCGCCGGTCGGGATCACGCTGGTGGCCGGGGTCGGGCTGCTGGTCGGGCTGATCGGGGTGGCGCAGGTCATCTGGCCGCCGCAGGCGCGTCCGGTGCGGCCGTTCCTCGACCAGCTCGGCGTCCACGTCGGACAGTCGTTCGTCAGCGGGCACGACCTGGTGACGCTGGCCTGCGCGGTGCTCGTCGCGGGCGGGCTGTACGTGCTGCTGAACCGGACGCGGACCGGTCTCGCGATGCGGGCCTGCGTCGACGCGCCGGAGCTGGCCGCGCTGTACGGGACGCGGCCGACCAGGTTGTCGGCGCTGAGCTGGGCGATCGGGTCGGCGCTGGCGGCGCTGGGCGGCATCCTGCTCACGCCGGTCGTGCAGCTCGACTACGTGACGATGACGCTGCTCGTGATCACCGCGTACACGGCCGCGCTGGTGGGGCGGTTGCGGAGTCTGCCGTGGACGTTCGCCGGCGCGCTCGGGCTGGGGCTCGTGCAGTCGTACGCGGTGGCGTACCTGCCGTCGTCGCCGTTCTGGATCTCCTTCCGGGCGGCGATTCCGGCACTGCTGCTGTTCGTGGTGCTGCTCGCGATGCCGCAGTCGCCGCTGCGAATAGGTGGTGTCAGGGGATCGCGTGGCGTGGCCGTGCCGAACGCGCTGACGACCGGTGTGGCCGCCGGGCTGTTCGCGGGTGTGGTCGTCGTGCTGGCGTTGCTGGTGGACCCGGTGGTGGCCGGGCAGCTCGCGCTGGCCCTGGTGTTCGGGATCGTGCTGCTGTCGATGGTGCTGCTCACCGGGTACGGCGGTGTGGTGTCGCTGGGGCAGTTCACGTTCGTCGGCGTGGGCGCGGTGACGGTGGCGCGGCTCGGCAGCCCGTCGCCCGTGACGTTGCTGATCGGCGCCGGAGTCGCGGCGGCGGTCGGGGCGGTGATCGCGTTGACGGCGCTGCGGGTCAGCGGGCTGTACCTGGCGCTGGCGACGCTGGGGTTCGCGCAGCTCATGGACAAGCTCGTGCTGCAGTCACCGATCGCGTTCGGCGTGCGGGGCAGTCTGCAGGTGCCGAAGCTCTTCGGCTCGGCGACGGCTCAGCTGCTGCTGGCCGCGGCCGTCTTCCTCCTGGTCGGCGTCGGTGTGCTGGCCGTCCGGCGCGGCCGGTTGGGGCGGCGGATGATCGCGGTCAAGGACAGCTCGGCGGCGTGCGCGACGCTCGGCCTGAACGTGCGCTGGATCCGGGTCTGGGTGTTCTCCCTGTCGGCGGCGATCGCGGGGCTGGCGGGCGGGTTGTTCGCGCAGCTGCGGGAGACCGTCGCGGCGAGCGACTTCCAGCTGTTCAACAACCTGCCACTGCTGCTGTTCGCGGTGATCGCGGGCGTGACGTCGGTGTCCGGCGCGCTGCTCGGCGGGGTGCTGCTGATGCTGCTCCCCGTGCTGCAGAGCGGGTTCCCGGCGTTCGCGGGAGTGGCGGTCGTGCTGCTCGGGGTGGCGGCGGCCGGGCTCGCGCGCGATCCCAACGGGCTGGTCAGCTGGGGTTTCCGGGCCTGGTCCTGGCGGCGCGCATGAGCACGTTGCGGGTGGAGGGCGTGACGGTCCGCTTCGGCGAGGTGACCGCGGTCGACGACGTGTCCCTGACCGTCGAACCCGGCGTCACCGGGCTGATCGGGCCCAACGGCGCGGGCAAGACGACGTTGTTCGACGTGATCAGCGGGCTGCGCAAGCCGACGGCCGGACGGGTGCTGCTCGACGGCGAGGACATCACCACCAAGGGGCCGCACCAGCGGTCGAGGCTCGGCGTCGCGCGCACTTTCCAGCGGCTGGAGGTCTTCGGGTCGCTGACGGTCTGGGAGAACGTCGTGGTGGCGTTGGAAAGCCGCCGCAGGCCCGCGAAGCTGGCCCAGGAGCTGCTGGCACGGGTCGGGATCGCGGAGTTCGCGGGCAACCAGGCCGACACCGTCCCGACCGGTGCCGCGCGGCTGCTGGAACTGGCTCGCGCGCTCGCCACCGATCCACGCCTCCTGCTGCTGGACGAACCGTCGTCCGGCCTCGACCGGGCGGAGACCGAGGAGTTCGGTGAGCTGCTGCGGCAACTGAGCGCGGAGGGCCGTTCGGTCGTGCTGGTCGAGCACGACATGGACCTCGTGATGAACTACTGCGACCACGTGCACGTCCTGAACCTGGGACGGCTGCTGGTCTCCGGCACGCCGGACGTCGTCCGGGCGCACGAGGGTGTCCGGGAGGCGTACCTCGGATGATCGACCTGACGGACGTCCACGCCGGCTACGGCCGGATCGAGGTGCTGCGCGGGGTGTCGCTGAACGTGCCGCGCGGCACCGTCACCGCGCTGCTCGGCCCGAACGGCGCCGGCAAGTCCACCCTGGTCAAGGTCCTCAGTGGACAGATCAGGGCCACCTCCGGCCACGTCCACCTGGGCGGGGTGCACGTCAACGACGCCGCGCCGGACGAGCTCGCCCGCGCGGGCCTGTGCACCGTCCCGGAAGGCCGCGCGATCTTCCCGAACCTGACCGTGGCGGAGAACCTGAGGCTGATGCGCGGGGACGCCGAGCTGGTCTACCAGCGCTTTCCGAAGCTCAAAGCGCGCCGCGGGCAGCTCGCGGGCTCGATGTCCGGCGGCGAGCAGCAGATGCTCGCGTTCTCCCGCGCGCTGGTCACCGACCCCGCCGTGCTCGTGATCGACGAGCTCTCGATGGGCCTCGCCCCGGTGATCGTCGCCGAGCTGTACGAGGTCGTGGGGGAGCTGGCGCGGTCCGGCGTCACGATGCTGATCGTCGAGCAGTTCGCCGAGACCGCCTCGGCCGTCGCAGACCAGGTCGTCGTGATGACGCACGGCGAGATCTCCGCGGACAACGACCTGGCCACCGTCTACTTCGGAGGGACGTCATGAGGTACGCGCTCGTCCTGCTGCTCCTCCTGCTGTCCCCGGCACCCGCGAAGGCGGACATCGGCGGGTTCACGCTGACCGCCCACGCCGCGCCGGTGTCCGTGCTGCTGCACACCGACCTGATCCCGGTGCCGGCCGAACCGCAGGGCGAGGTGCACCTCTCCTACACCCAGACGGAACTGGGCTCCGGCCCCATCGGCCGTTCGGTCGCCAGCTCGCTGTGGCCGGGCGCGGCCGTCGGCACCGGCCTGCCCCAGCTGCTCGGCTTCGCCTACCCGGTGCAGGCCAACGCGGCGCACCCCGGCGGCCCGGCGGACGAGTCGAAGCCGGGCATGAAGGCCACTGCGGGAGCGGCGAAGGCCGAGTCCTACGCGGGTGCGAAGCAGGAGGTGCCGTTCCTGCTGACCGCCGACGGCCTGTCGTCGAGCAGCGTCAGTTCGGCGGGCGCGTCCGAGGCCCGCTCGACCGCCGTCACGTCCGCGCAGACGATCTCGCTGCTGGCAGGCCTGGTCGTGCTGTCGGGCGTGAAGTTCGAGTCCGTCGCCGTGAGCGACGGCAGCAAGGGGAGCGGCACGAGCACGTTCTCGATCGCCGAGTTCACCGTGCTGGGCCAGAAGTTCCCGGTCAAGGCCCCGGACGCGCCACCAGACGGACTGCTGAAGGCGTTGGAACCGCTGGGCATCACCCTCACCTGGCCCACGGCCGCGACGAAGCTCGAAGGCACGGCGGCGACGTCCTCCAGCCGCGGCCTGACCCTGACCGTCGACGTGCTGGCGTTGCGCACCAAGCTCGGTCTCGGTGGAATCCTGGACGGCGTCCTGGCCCCGTTGCTGCCCAAGGAGCTCGTGCCGCTGCTCAACCCGCTGCGCAAGATGGTGGTGGTCGTGGGCGACACCGAGGCCGCCGCAAACGCTTCCGCCTCAACATCTCTGACACCGCCGGACGCACCGGCGCCGGTCGTGCCGGTGCTGCCACCCGCCGCCGACACCCCGCCACCGGCACTGGGTTCGCCTCCGGTCGCGGGCGTGACCCCGCCGTCGAAGCCGGTCACGCCGGTCGCCTCCGCCCGCACCAGGCCCCGCTCCCTGCTGGACTTCCCGGGCGTACCGGCACTGCTGGTGCTCACCGGTCTCGGGGTCGCCGCGGCGGGAGCGTTCGGCATGAAGTCGTTCGGCACCTTCCTGCTGGGCGGCGGTCCCTGTCCCTCCGGGCACCCGACAGGTGTCCCCGACCTCCGCAACGGGTGAGCGATGACGATCCAGGACCGGCGCCGCGCACGGATGCGCAGCGGGCTCGGGCTCGTGGGCACGATGCTGATGACCGCGGGCATCGCGGCGATCCTCTTCGCCTGGTGGGGCGTCGCGCACACCGGGTACACGTTCGAGCAGATCCCGTACGTCGTGTCGGGCGGGATCCTCGGCGTCGGGCTGATCGGCGTCGGCGGGTTCCTCTACTTCGGGTCGTGGCTGACGAAGCTCGTGGAGGAGCAGCGGCAGACGACCTACGCGCTCCTGCAACTGCTGGAGGAGCGCGATCGCGAACGAGCAGAGCGCGATCGCGAACGAACGGAGCGCACCAGCGTGCTGTGAGGGCGTACGCGGGCAGCGAGACGGTGCCGCGCGGAGTCGCCGCAGCCGGGAGGCGCGACTTCCGCGCCGGTGACCGTTCCGCGTGGACCGACCTGAGCGGCTGGCACCGCGGTCTGCACGAGCTGGACGTCCGGATCGTGGACCGAGGTGGCCATGAGCGGGGCGAAGTCATGAGCATTCACACGGCTCGCAGCAAAGGCGACCGAGAGAGCGTTCTCACCACCGCATCTGATTAGCGGTGTTCACACCCTTGAACCATTGGTTTAGACCAGTTAATGTGCCCGGCATCACGTACCCCCTGCACGTGAACGGAGCACCATGAAGAAATTTCGCTGGCAGATCCTGACCCTGGGCCTGGCACTGGCCACTGTGGTCGGAGGCGTCGTCGCCGCGCCCGCGAGCGGCGCGTCGGGCGTGACGGCGGCGTTCACCAAGACCTCGGACTGGGGCACCGGCTACGAGGCCAAGTACACGATCTCCAACAGCGGCGGGTCCGCGCTCACGTCGTGGACCGTCGAGTTCACGCTGCCGAGCGGGCAGTCGATCGCGTCGTTGTGGGACGGCAGCTACGGCGCCAACGGCCAGAACATCACCGTCCGCAACACCTGGAACGGCAGCGTTCCCGTCGGCGGCTCGGTGAGCTTCGGCTTCACCGTCAAGGGCTCCGGCGCGAGCCCGTCCGGCTGCAAGGTCAACGGCGGCTCGTGCGACGGCACCGGCAACCCGCCGACGACGACCACGACCACCACGACGACGTCGAACCCGCCGGTGCCCGGCACCGGCCGCGGCGCGCCCTACCTGTACCTGGGCTGGGGCAACCCGCAGAGCGCGACGCAGGTGATGAGCCAGACCGGCGTCAAGTGGTTCACCCTCGCGTTCGTCCTGTCCAGCGGCGGGTGCACCCCGTCGTGGGACGGCCAGCGTCCGCTGACCGGTGGCGCCGACCAGCAGGCGATCAACGCCATCCGCGCGGCCGGCGGCGACATCGTGCCGTCGTTCGGTGGCTGGAGCGGCAACAAGCTGGGCCCGAACTGCTCGACCCCCGAGGCGCTGGCCGGCGCGTACCAGCAGGTCATCAACGCCTACGGGCTCAAGGCCATCGACATCGACATCGAGAACACCGACGAGTTCGAGAACACCGTCGTGGCCGACCGGATCGTCAACGCCCTGCGGATCGTCAAGCAGAACAACCCTGGCATCCAGACGATCGTCACCTTCGGCACCTCGACCACCGGCCCGAACTTCTACGGCGCCCGGCTGATCGACCAGGCCAAGGCGCTGAACGCGAACATCGACGTGTTCACGATCATGCCGTTCGACTTCGGCAGCTCCAACATCCGCACCGACACCATCAACGCGGCCACGGGGCTGAAGAACAAGCTCAAGTCGACCTTCGGCTGGAGCGACGCCGAGGCGTTCAAGCACGTCGGCATCTCGGGCATGAACGGCCTGTCGGACCAGCGCGAGCTGACCACGGTCGACGACTGGACCGCGATCCGTGACTGGTCGAAGGCCAACGGCCTCGGGCGGCTGGCCTTCTGGTCGGTCAACCGCGACCGCGGTGGCTGCGACGGCCAGGTGTCCGCGAGCTGCTCCGGCATCCCGCAGTCCGAGCTGGAGTTCACGAAGATCACCGCGGGTTTCTAGGCGACTACCGGCCGTCAGCGTCATTTAATCGGTGGCGCCGGCGGCCTAGTCTTGTCCCATGCGACGACGACATTGATCTTCAACTGATCTGACCCGCACCGCGACGGCGTGGGCGTGGTGTTCGCACCTCATCCCGATCTACGCGCTGTACGCGTTGCTCTTCGCCGACAGCGGGCTGTCCGACGCCCAGATCTCGGTGCTGCTCGCCATCTGGTCGCTGACCGCGGTGGTCTTCGAGGTGCCGTCCGGTGCTCTCGCCGACCGGTTCTCGCGGCGCGGCTGCCTGGTGGTCGCCGGCGTGCTTCAGGCCGCCGGGTACGCGGCCTGGGTGCTGTTCCCGTCGTTCTGGGGCTTCGCGGCCGGTTTCGTGCTGTGGGGTCTCGGCGGAACGCTGACCTCGGGCGCGTTCGAAGCCCTGCTGTACGACGGGCTGGCGGCGAACGGCGACGAGGACCGGTACGGACGGCTCAACGCCCGTGTCGACGCCATCGAGCTGATCGCCCAGGTGCCGGTCGCGGTCGTTGCCACCGCGCTGTTCTCCTGCGGCGGCTACGAGGCGGCGGGCTGGGCCTCCGTCGCGATGTGCCTCGCGTCGTCGGTGATCGCGCTCCGGTTCCCCGAACCTGAACGCGGCTCCGAGGACGACGACGAAGCCGGGTACTTCGCGACGCTGAAGGCCGGGCTGCTCGCGTCCATCCCGATCAAACGTGCCGTGCTGGCAGTGGCTCTGGTGTACGCGCTCGACGCGTTCGAGGAGTACTTCACGCTGCTGGCCCAGGACTGGGACGTGCCGACGGTGTGGGTGCCGCTGGCGACGATAGGCGTGCCGCTGACGGGTGCGGCCGGTGCGTCACTGGCCGGACGGCTGCCGTTCCGCGGCTGGGTGCTGTTCGCGTCGGGCGCGCTGCTGATCGTGGCCGCGTGGCTGGCGGTTCCGCCGGCGATCGTCCTGCTGGGACTGTTCTACGGCCTGTACCGGTTCGTGCTGGTGCACGTGGAGACCGAGCTCCAGCACCGGATCGAGTCCGACTCCCGCGCGACGGTCACGTCCGTGGCCGCGATCGGCTCGGAGTTCGTGGCTTTCGCGATCTACGGACTGTGGGTGCTGGGCTCGGCCATCGCCGTCGGCGTGATGGTTCTGGTGGTGGCGGTGGTGATCCGGCGTCGTCAGTGAGGAAGCGCGCGGCGAGGGCGTCGGTCATCGACGCCCTCGCGGTACTCCTCGATCGCGAGCGCCACGTCGAACGCCGTCCGCGTCTTCTCCAGCGCGGGCAGGTAGTGCACGCCGCGGGCCAGCGCGTCCAGGTCCACGCTGAAGTACACGCCCATCAACGGGTTCACGAACAGCTCGCTGCCCTCGGTGCGCTTGGTGAACTGCACGTTCCCGAACTCGCCCCGGAGCGAGGCCGCGATCTGCCCGTTCACGATGCTCGGCGACAACGGTGTCGCGTCCTGCGCCTGCTGGACCGCGGTCGTGTAGGCGCGGGCCTCGAAGCTGTCCGACGGGATCGACAACGCGCCGAGGTAGGCCCCCTGCTTGTCCAGCGCGGCCAGGTTCTCCAGCACGTGCGCGTGGCACACGCCGTGGTGCGCGTCGATGCCGAACCCCAGGCTGGTCACGATCTTCACCACGCCGTCGATGCCCGCGGCGGCGGCGAGGCTCGTCATGTCCTCGGTCGGCGTGCCGAGGTGCTGTTCGTCGCCGCGCAGCAGGATGTCCGTGCCACCGTCGACGAGCACGACCGCGTCGATGGAGTGCTTCTCGATGATCGTGCGGTAGGCGCTGCGCAACGGCCGCACGCCCGTGCGCGGGAACGCGTAGACGGTGTCGTTGAGGAACCGCGCGAGCTCGCGTTCGGGGAAGTACGCGTCCTCGCCGGAGGTCTCCGGTGCGACGGCGGCGAGTCCGGGCTCCAGCCACGCGTCGAGGTCGAGGCGTTCCAGGTCGCTGAAGCTCAAGCTGGCGTAGTGCACCCGCTTGCCCTGCTCGCGCAGCGCGACGCCGAGCGGGATGCCCGCGAACACGTCGAAGCCACCGCCCGCCCCGGCGATCAGGACGTTCTGTGCTGAGTGGAGTCTGGCGAAGAGCGGCGGTGTGGCAAGGCTGAACACACCGCCGACCCTAGCTTTTCGACGTCCGCGGGGCTGCCGACTTTCACGAGCAGGCGGTCCGGCGCGCAGGCCAGTCCCTCGTCGAGGTCGTCCGCCAGCACACCGATCCGGGGATGCGCGGCCTGATCGCGGTACCTGGCCACGTGCTCGGTCCGGCCGGCGAACACGAACAACCCGTCGTCGTGCTCCGCCGCCAGGTCCGCGATCTCGGGCGAGCGCGCGCAGGCGTGCCAGACGTAGGGCAAGTCCGGCCACGTGGATCTGACCGTCGCGTAGTGCTCGACCGTCAACGGCAGGCCGTACTCGATCTCCTTGCCGAACCAGCCGAACACCCTCGCGGTGTTGCCCCGTCCGAGCACCAGGTCGGTCCGGCCGGGGGCGAGGAGGGCGAGCGTGGCGTACTCGGCGGCCAGCCTGACCGGGTCGTTCGTGGTGATCAGCGTGGTGGCCGTGGACAGCCGCAGCGTCGTTCTCGCCGCTATGTGCGCCAGGAGCGTGGCGGGGCAGGACGAGGTGTAGGGCGGATTGTGGTGCTCGCCGACCGCGAAGACGTCGAACCCCGCCTCGTCGGCCGCGATCGCCAGCGCGACGATCTCCGACGGCTGGAGGTCGCCCGCGGTGAACACGCCGATCTGCACGTCCTTCAGTGTGCGCCCCCAGCGCGATCCGTGAGACGGTGCCGCCACCTGGCCGATTCCATCGGGCCGGGCGTAACGCCAGGATCTTCCGAACAGATCACACTGGACAAGCTGGACATCCGCGGAGGCCACCGTGCTAGTCGTACAGATCTTCCTGCCGCTGGCACTCGCCCTGGTCATGTTCGGCCTCGGCCTCACGCTCACCACCGAGGACTTCGCCAGGGTCGCGAAGTACCCGAAGGCCGCGGTGATCGCCCTCGTCTGCCAGGTGGTCGTCCTGCCCGCGATCTGCCTCGGGCTGGTGCTCGCGTTCGGGCTCAAGGGCGTGCTCGCCGTCGGCATGATGCTGCTCGTCGCGTCGCCGGGCGGCACGTCGGCGAACCTGTTCAGCCACCTCGCCGGCGGGGACGTGGCGCTCAACATCACGCTCACGGCGATCAACTCGGTGCTGGCGGTGTTCACGCTGCCGCTGGTGGTCGGCCTGAGCATGGCGCACTTCATGGCGGACACCGCCGAGGTCGGGCTGCAGCCGGCGAAGTTCGTGCAGGTGTTCGCGATCGTGCTGGTGCCGGTGGCGATCGGCATGCTGGTGCGCCGCAGGTTCGAGGCCTGGGCGCTGCGCATGAACGACCCGGTGCGCATCGCGTCCGTCGTGGTGCTCGTGCTCGTCATCATCGCCGCGATCGCGCAGGCCTACCAGCAGCTGATCGACAACATCGCGACGCTCGGCCCGGTGGCGTTGCTGCTGAGCATCTTCAGCCTGCTGATCGGTTACTACGTGCCCAAGGCGTTCAACGTGGAGCGCAAGCAGGCGATCGCCAGTGCGATGGAGATCGGCATCCACAACGCCACGATCGCGATCACGCTGGCGCTGACGGTGCTGAACGACGAGACGATGGCCATCCCGCCCGCCGTGTACGGCGTGCTGATGTACGTGCCGGCGGCGGTGGCGGCGCGCTTGTTGTCCCGGAACAAAGCCGTGGTCTAAACCGGTTGCGGCACGGGCTAGGTTGATCGTGACATGCGTTCAACCACAACCCTTCTGATGGCGGCCGTACTCGTTGCCGCAACCGCTGTTCCCGCCCACGCCGCGGGAATCGTCCGCACCACAGTTCGCATCGATGGCGGATTCGTGTCGGGAACCTCCGTCGACGCCCTGCGCTCGTTCCAGGGCATCCCGTTCGCCGCACCGCCGACGGGAGAGAACCGCTGGCGCGATCCGCAGCCCGCGAAGCCCTGGCAGGGCGTTCTCCAAGCAGACAGGCCCGGTCCTCGGTGCGAGACCGACGAAGACTGCCTGTACCTCAACGTCACGACGCCGGCGAAAGCCGCGAATCGCCCGGTCCTGGTCTGGATCCACGGCGGCAGCTTCACGAGCGGCGCCGGGTCCGACTACGGCGTGGACCAGTTGGTGCGCAACGGTTCCGTCGTCGTCACGATCAACTACCGCCTCGGTGCCTTCGGGTACTTCGGCTTCCCGGGACTCGCCGGCTCCGGCGCGTTCGGGCTGCGCGACCAGCAGGCCGCGCTCGGCTGGGTGCAGCGCAACATCCGGCAGTTCGGCGGCGACCCGCGCAACGTCACGCTCTTCGGGGCGTCGGCGGGCGGCCTGTCGACGTGCGCGCAGCTGACCACGCCGCGGACACGCGGCCTGTTCCACAAGGCGATCATCCAAAGCGGACCGTGCCAGTTCGGCGTCCCGGCGGGCGAGAACACCGTCCAGCACACCTGGGTCGAGCGCGAAGACGTCGAACGAGCCGGTGCCCAGGCATCGGGCTGCGCGGACGTCGCGTGCCTGCGCCGGCTCACGGTCGAGCAGGTCAAGGCGCTGACACCGCAGTTCTCGTCGCCCGCGTACGGCACGGAAGCGTTGCCGGAGAACCCGATCACGGTACTGCGCGAAGGCCGCTTCCACGAGATCCCGGTGCTCGCGGGCGCCGCGCGCGACGAGTTCTCGGTGTTCGCCGCGATGTTCTACCCACCGCTCGACGCCGCCGGGTACGAGCAGGCGTTGATCGAGGGCTTCGGCGTCGCCAAGGCGCAGCGGATCCTGGCCGCCTACCCGCCGCGCGGCGGCGACGAACGGGTACCGCTCTCCGCGGCGCTCTCGGCGATGACCTCCGCCTGCCCCACCGCCGAACTGCGCGAGCAGACGCACGCCTTCGGCTACGAGTTCGCCGAGCCCGAGCCGCCGATGATCTTCCCGGGCATGCCGGAGTTCCCGTACGGCGCCTACCACGGCTCGGAGCTGCCGTTCCTCCTGCGGTACGCCGGTGTCGAGCTCACAGGGAAGCAGCAGAGGCTCTCCGGCGAGATGGTGCGGGCGTGGACCCGGTTCGCGAAGACCGGACATCCCGGCTGGGCACGCCAGGACGTCCGGCTCTTCGCGACCGAGCAGGTCGCACCGGTGGATCACCGATGCGATCTGTGGACTAGCTAGCTGAACCCTGCGGCGCGCGTCCGTGCGACTTGCCGGGCGCGCGCACGCCGTTCACCGTCGAGGTGTCGAACGCGAACGTGATCACCGCGGTGGCGATCGCGTCGGCGTTGACGTCCAGGGCGGTCAGGTTCAGGTTCGACCGGGTGTCGCACGGCTGGTGGTAGCACGGGTCGAACGCGACGCCCGCGGTTCCGCCGTACCTCGCCGCCTGCTCGGCCGTCTTCACGTCCTCGGCGCCGGTGAACAGGCCACCCGCCGGGATGTTGACCGCGATGAACGGGCCGTAGTCCGAGCGGCCGGAGAAGTCCGTGTCCTCCGAGGGCAGACCCCGGTCGGCGTAGAACTTCTCGAACACGTCCTCGATCTGCGCCGAGCCCGGCGGGATCGGCACGGGCGCGGTGCCGCTCGAGTCGTCACCGTCGTAGATGCCGAAGAAGTGGTTCGGCGAGCCGACCATGTCGAAGTTCAGGTACAGCGCGATCTTGTCCTGCTCTGCCTGGGGCAGCGTGGCGACGTAGTGCTCGGACCCGAGCAGGCCCTCCTCCTCGGCGCCCCACCAGGCGAAGCGGACCTTCGCGTTGGTCTTGACCTTCTGCATGTGGATCGCGGTCTCCAGCAACGCCGCCGAGCCGCTGCCGTTGTCGTTGATGCCGGGCCCGTCCTGCACGCTGTCGAGGTGTGCGCCGGCCATGACGACGTTGTTCGCGTTGCCGTCACGGGACTCGGCGAACACGTTCCACGTCTTGCGCGTCTCCTCGGTGAAGTCGACCTTCACCCGGACCGTGGCGTTCGGCGTGAGCAGGATGAGCTCCTCGGCGGCGGCGTAGGTCGCGAACACCACGGGAATCGAGAGACCGGGCGTTGCGCCGATCGGGGTGGTCAGGCCGGTGCGGCCGGGCTGGCCCTCGTTGAACAGGATGACCGCGGACGCCCCAGCGGCCTGCGCGTTCAACACCTTGACGTTGAACCCGCACGTGCCGCGCTGCAGCATGGCGATGCGGCCGGGGGCGAACCCGGCGAAGTCGGCTGCCTCGCACCCGCTGCTGCTCGTGTTCGGCACGGGCGCGGGCGGGACGATCACGTCGACCGGCTGGATGACGCCGGTGACGTCACCCTCGAACGTCGGCGTGAACCCGTTGCGGGTGAACTCGGTGTCCCGCTGGAAGATCCGCGGGACCGGCGCGACGCGGTCGAGCCGGGAGTTGTCCTCCACGTACGGGAAGTCGAACTCCTGCACGCCCGGTGAGTAGCCGGCCGCGGTCAGTTGTGAGACCACGTAGTTCACCGACGCCTGGTATCCAGGACGTCCGGCCGCGCGGTCGCCGTGGGTGTCCGCGATGGACTGGAACGCGTCGAGGTGGCGCAGGACGCCGTTCAGCGTGACGGCCTGGGTGAGCTTCGCAGGGGAGTTGTTGTTGGGATCAGCGAGTGCCTGTCCGGTCACAGCCAGTGGTAGAACCAGTGTCAGGACCGCGAACAGCGCCAAGCGCCGAGGACGTCGAACCATCGGTATGCCTCCATGCGTCTTCGCCGCCGAATGCACCCCCGAGGTTCCATATCTGTCCGATGTGTCTTGTGTTACACCGATTGCTACTGGAGGTGGGTGTTTGTTCCGTTTGCTGGAGACCGCCGTCCGCGTCGAGCCGCTGCAGGGGGAGGGCCTCACCAACGTCCTGCACCTCGTGACGCTGGCCGACGGGCGCAAAGCCGTGCTGCGGCAACCCAAGGTGGCACGCGACCTGCCGAAGTTCGTCGTGCCCGGCGCGCCGGAGGTCCTCGCGCACAACGGCCGGGGTGACGTGCTGGTCGAGTACGTCGAGGGCCGGACGCTGGCGGAGGCGCTGCCGGTGTCCGACGAGGTCTGGTGGCGCGTCGGCGAGGCGTTCGCGAAGATCCACGAGGTCGGTCTGCTGCACAACGACGTGAACCTGCACAACATCATCGTCAGCGAGGACGCGGCCACGCTGATCGACTGGGACAACCCCGGCCTGGGCAACCCGCTCGACGAGCTGGCGGCGTTCGAGGAACACCTCTACCTGCACGGAACCGTGCTGCCCCAGGCGTTCTGGGCCGGGTACGGCTCCCGGCCCGACCCGAACCTGCTGCGCGTGCACCGGATCGCCGGGTGCATCGGCTGGCTCGCGAGCGAGGACTGGCGGCAGTGGGAGGCCGACCGGACGCTGACACGGGAGAACCTGGCCAGGGTCCGGAACTGGCGGCGACTGCTGGCGCAGTGGCTCGCCGACCAGTTCCGGACCGACTTCCTGGAAAGTGACGGTCTAGCGGCTGAGGTTGCGGTACTTCAGCACCGAGAGCGGCCAGAAGATCGCCACGAACACCGCGGGCCACAGCACCGCCAGTAGCAACGAGTTCTGCGCGGCCCACGAGTCGCCGCCGACCCCGGGGTTGCCGAACAGCTCACGCGCCGCCGCCACGGTCGACGACAGCGGGTTCCACTCCGCGACCACCCGCAGCCAGCCCGGCATCAGCTCCGGCGAGACGAACGTGTTCGCGAACATCGTCAGCGGGAACAGGAACATCCACGACGCCTGCGCCGCCTCCGGCTTGACCAGCAGGCCGATGTAGATGCCTACCCAGACCAGCGCGAACCGCAGCCACAGGAACAGCGCGAACGCCAGCAGCGCGTTGAGCGGCCCGTCGTGGAACGACCAGCCGATCATCAGCCCGCACAGCGCGAGCACCAGCAGTTCCAGCGACGAGTTCACCAGGTCCGCGATGCTGCGCCCGGCCACCACGCCGGTCTGCGACATCGGCGAGGCGCGGAACCGGTCCGTGACGCCCCGGTCCGCGTCCATCGACACCATCATCAGCGTGGAGCCGACACCGAACGCGATGGTCTGGCCGAACATGCCCGGCAGCAGGAACTCGATGTAGTCGCCGCCGCCGAAGACGTTCATCGCGCTGCCGAACACCAGCCCGAAGATCAGCACCGAGATGACCGGGTAGGCGAGGTTCGCGAACACCCTGACCGGCTCGCGCACCCAGTGGATCAGGTCCCTCTTCGCGACGATCCACGAGTCGACGACCGCGTACCTCATGCCCGCACCTCCGAGACCGCCTTGTGCCCGGTGATGGCGAGGAAGACCTCGTCGAGCGTCGGTCGCCGCAGCGCGATGTCCTCCGCCTCCACGCCCTTCGCGGCCAGTGCCGACGTCACCCGCGTCAGCGCCGCCACCCGGTCGGCGACGGCCGCGCTCACCCGGAACGAGTCGGGGTCCACCTCCGCGTCCGGGCCCAGCACGTCCGCCACGACCGGCAGTTCGTCGGCGTTGCGGACCACGACCTCGATCCGGTCGCCGCCGAGCTTGGACTTGAGCTGGTCCGGCGTGCCCTGTGCGGCGACCCGCCCGGTGTCCATCACGACGATCTGGTCCGCGAGCTGGTCGGCCTCGTCCAGGTACTGCGTGGTCAGCAGGACCGTCGTCCCCTCCGCGACGACCCGCTTCACCTCCCGCCAGACCTCACCGCGGTTGCGCGGATCGAGGCCGGTGGTCGGTTCGTCGAGGAACAGCACCGACGGCGCCGTGATGAAGCTCGACGCGAGGTCCAGGCGCCGCCGCATACCGCCCGAGTACTGCTTGGCCCGCTTGTCCGCGGCGTCGGTGAGCCCGAACTGCTCCAGCAGCTCGTCCGCTCGTGCCGCGGCCTGGCGCTTCGAGAGGTGGTAGAGCCGCCCCCACATGACCAGGTTCTCCTTGCCGGTCAGCACGTCGTCGACCGTGGACTGCTGACCGTTCAACGCCACCTGACGGCGCACGGCCGGTGCCTCGCGCACCACGTCGTGGCCCGCGACCTCGGCCCGGCCCCCGTCCAGGCGCAGCAGGGTGGCCAGGATGCGCACGGCCGTGGTCTTGCCGGCGCCGTTCGGGCCGAGCAGCCCGCACACCGTTCCGGCGGGCACGGCCAGGTCGAACCCGTCCAGCGCCCAGTTCTCGTCGAATCTCTTGCGCAGGCCTTCCGCGAGCACCGCGTGTCCCACGACTTCACCCCCGTGGCTTAACTGCTTACTTTGTACACAGGGTGTACGTTGTACACGGTTCTAGGATTCACAGCAAGCAGGTTTGTGAAGGGGGCTGGGTGAAGAGCGATCGTGACCGGAGCGTGCGCCTGTTGTGGGAGCCGCCGGCCGAGCCGACCAGGGGACCGAAGGCCGCGCTGAGCCAGTCGCGAGTGGTCGAGGCGGCCATCAAGGTGGCCGACGCCGACGGCATCGACGCCCTCACCATGCGCCGGGTCGCCGAGACGCTGGGCAACACCGCGATGTCGCTCTACCGGCACGTGCCGGGCAAGTCCGAGCTGCTGGACCTGATGGTCGACGCGGTGTGGGGCGAGACCGAACCCACGCCGCAGGGCCCGTGGCGCGCCGGTCTGGAGTTCTTCGCCCGGCAGGTGTGGGCGATGTACCGCGCGCACCCGTGGATGCTGCAGCTGACGACCTCGCGGCGGATGCCCGGCCCGCACGCCATGACCCGCCAGGACGCGGCCTACGCCGCCGTGTCGGAGCTCGGGCTCGCGCCCGAGGAGATCGTGGCCGTGGTGACGACCGTGTCCCACTTCGTCGACGGCGTCGGCCGCACGATGGCGGACCGCGTCCAGGCCGAGCGGGAGACCGGCGTGTCCGAGGAGGACTGGTGGGACGGCCGCGAGGCGCTCTGGGAGCACTTCACGCCGGACCGGCTGCCGATGATGACCCACATCTGGAACTCGGGCGGCTTCGAACGCCTCCTCGACGAGTTCGAGTTCGGCCTCGCGCGGGTCCTGGACGGCCTCGCGGTGTTCATTGAGTCCGAGGAACGACCGCTGGTTCGTCCACAGACGTGCTTGTAGTCAATCATGGCACCTTGAGTCGTCCGATCGAGTGAAAAGCGCAGCTCAGCGCGAGGCAGAAGGGTAGTTGGGCGGTTACGTAATGCCATTGTTATGCGCAATCAGAATGAACTCGTTCGAACGCTGAACCGACCACTCCTATCTGCCCGTTTTCCTTCGTGACACCGTTTCGCCGCGGGGGTCGAATCGGGACGACGAGGAGGTCGTATGACAGCTGGCGCGCACGACGCGGTCACCCTTGGCTGCTACGCGCTCGGCGTTCTGGACGCGCACGAGAGTCTTGGCGTGGAGCAGCACCTTCGGGGCTGTCCGCCCTGCCGTGCGCAGGTCGCCGACTTCCATCGGATCCGGACAGCACTTGACGACGTGCCTCGTGAGGCATTTCTGCACGAGCTCGAGGACGACCTGCCCATGCCGTCGGACCTGCTGCTGCAGCGCACGCTGCGGCAGATCAGGCAGGAGTCGGTCATCCCGCAGCAGCGGGAGGCCGCCCCAGGCCCGAGAGCAAGTCCGCAGGCGGTGGAGGACCTTCCCGAACCGCTGCACGCCAGGCCCCGGCGCTGGCCGGGCTATCTCGCCGCCGCGGCAGTCGCCGCGGTGGTCGCGTTCGGGGGTGCCGCGGTGTTCATGCAGAACCAGGCGCCGCAGACGTCGATCGCCGGACCTCGCACGGGCGAGGCGACGGCGACCGGCGGGATCAAGCTGGTGGCGGGCATCGAACCGTCGTCGCAGGACCGGTACCTGGTCACGGCCAAGATCAACGGTCTGCCGGCCTTGCAGAAGTGCAAGCTGGTCGTGATCGCCAAGGACGGCACGAAGTCCGAGGCGTTCGCGTGGACCTCGTCCGAGAAGGCGAGGGTCGAGGGCGCGACGGTGCGCGGCATGGTGAGCGTCCCGTCGGACCAGGTGCAGTCGATCGCGGTCGAGAACACCGAGGGCAAGCAGTTCGTGGTGGCGAACCTGTAAGGGCGGAAACAAGCGGAAGGGCCCGGATTCGGTGAGAATCCGGGCCCTTCGTCTTGCATTGGTGTAATTAGACCGCCTGCAATGTCAGCCAGGCGCCGACGACGATGACCGTCGCGGCCGTGCCCACGGGTGCGTAATGCGACAGCAGGCGGGTGGCACGGCCGTCCAGGATTCTTTCGACGCGATCCCGCGCCTTCACGAGCAGCAGTCCGACCGCGGTGAGCGTGCCGGCCATGCCGATGCCGTAGCCGAGGACCAGCAGGACGCCGAACCACGTGCGGCCCAGCGCCATCGCGCCGAGCAGGACCACCAGAGCGGACGGCGAGGGGACCAGGCCGTTGGCCGCGCCCATGCCGATGAGGCTCGCGCGGCTGTAGCCGTGCCCGTGCCCGTGCCCGTGCCCGTGCCCATGTCCGTGGCCATGACCGTGCCCGTGACCATGTCCGTGCCCCGTCGCAACTCCGGCGAGTGCGGGTTCGCGGGTCGCCGACAGGGCCGAGCGCAGCAGCATCACGCCGATCACCGCGATCAGCACGCCGCTGACCAGCCCGAGCCAGCGCAGCACCTGTTCACCGGCCAGCGCGCTGGACGCGCTGATGACCAAGCCGAGAACCAGCACGCCACCGGTGTGCGTGGCCGTGACCGACGCACCGACGGTGAACGCGTCCTTCGGCGTGCCCTGTCGTCCGGCCAGATAGGCGGCGATGAGGGTCTTGCCGTGACCGGGCAACGCGGCGTGCGAGGCGCCGAGCACCAACGACAGCAACAACGCCAAAAACCCGAGCCACGGCGTGAGGTCGTCGCTGCCCAGGATGTCGTTGAGCCTGGCCGCCGTGACGCTGAACGACTGGACGGGGGAGCCGGAGGCGATCTTCGGCTCGGACCCGCTGCCCGGTTCGGCGCTGAACACGACGGAACGGACGTCCATCGGACTGCTGAGCAGGTCCTCCGGGTACGTCCGCAGCTCGTCGCTGATGCTCTCGGTCGGCACCGGCGAGTCCGTCAGCCTGATGCCGGTGCCGGCGGCGGTGATCTCACGCCAGCCGACCCGGTCGGCGTTCGACTCGTCGCGGAACTCCAGCCTGGCCGGGCGGCCCAGGTCGACCCTGGCGGTGAACTCGCAGACCAGCCGGGTCGTGCTCAGGTCGGCCTGCCCGGCCGGGTGCTCCTTCGTGGAACTGGAGAGCGTCCAGGAGATCTGCCGCCCGTCCACGGTGGAGCGGTCGGTCCTGGAGACCTCGTCGCACCACTGCTTCGCGTCGCGGGCCTTCAGGTTCTCCTGCAGCGTCGGGATCTCCGCCACGTCGACCACGGACCGCAGGTCGATCCGGTCCGGGTGCAGGTGCAGCCCGTGGTAGTGGTTGACGCTGAAGTTGCCCAGCGGGTGGGCGGACGCCTCGCCGTTGATGAAGAAGATGCCGGCGAGCAACAACACGGCCACCAGGACGGGCCGCACCACCCAGCTGGACAGGCTCACCGGCCGCCTCGGAGCTCCGCGAGCTTGCGGCCCGCCTTCAACGCCTGCAGCGGGGAGAAGTTCGCGTTCAGCCTGAGCGCCTGCACCAGTGCCTCCTGGGCTTCGGCGACCCGGCCGAGCGCGGCCAGGATCATGCCGCGGTGGTAGGAGAACGTGGCGTTCTGCCAGCCCAGCGCCACCGCGCGGTCGGAGTAGCTCAACGCCTCCGCGTCCCTTCCGTTGACGTGCAGGGCCCACGCCATGGCGTCGGCGACGAAGACGCTCTGACGGCGGCTCCACTCGCTTTCCGCACGGCGCAGCGCCTGCATGCCATCACCGCGGTCTGCGGCGACGAGGGCCGCGGCCAGATCGTCGGAAGCACCCTGGGACTCCATCAGTCGTTGCTGCTCGGTGAGCACCGCGTACTGCTGGGCGGCCTCTTCGGTCTTCCCGTTGGCCTCCAGCAGTTCCGCGTACTCCTGCAGGTACTGCGGCAGGGGAGCGCGCGCCACGAGCCTGCGGTACGACTCCAGCGCCACCGGGACGTCGCCCCGTGCCGCCGTGACCTTGGCCATCCCTTGAGTGAGAGTCATGTCGTCTCCTCTCGCCGCCAGTCCCTGCTCGTAGTGCTCAGCGGCTTCGTCGAGCCGGTTGTGGTCGAACGCGAGTTCGCCCAGCCGGTAACGGCAGAACGCGATCTCCTCGGGTGTCGTGGAGGCCTTCAGCGCACGCTGCATCGCGTCGCGGGCACCATCGACGTCGCCGTGGAGTTCGAAGTGGAAGGAAGCACGGGCGAACGACGCCGTGTTCGGTTTGAGGTCCAGCATCTTCTGCACCGCGTCCTGCGCGCCCGCGTCGTCGCCGAGCTGCGTCAACGCGTCCGCCAGCACGCCGTGCGCCTCCGCGGAGGCGGGCAGTGCGGCAATCGCCTTCAGTGCCCAGTCGCGGGCCGCGTGGAAGTCGTGGCGGGCGTTGGCCAGCGTGCCCATGCCGATCGCGGCAAGGCCCGTGTCACCCGCGTTCTTCAGTGCGCCTTCGGCCTTCGCGTAGTACGCGGGATCGGCCGTCACCCTCGCCAGTTCCACATAGGACGAACCGAGCTGCGCCCACGAGGAGCTGTCCTGCGGAACCGCGTGCAACCGCTGCTGCAGCTGGTGCACCACCTTGTGCATCCGGTTCTGCTGCGCCACTGCCGGAACAGGGGGCGCGCCCCCGGCCCTGCTGTCGGCAGGACCGGAGGCGGCGAGGTGGGCAAGCGCCGCGGTGACCAGGAGAACCACCGCGACGGCCTGCCGTTGCTGGTACTTCACTTCGAGTGCGACCCGTACTTGCGGATCTGCTGCTGACGCTTGCGCCAGATGAGGAACCCGGCGCCGAACACGAACGCCGAACCGACCGCCGTGGTCATGGCCATCGGGTCGATGTTGCCGATCTTGCCGACCGGGTTGACCGCGACCTCGGCCGTGGTGCCCGAGGCGTTGACGGCGGTGCCGTTGCGGGGCAGGCCCACGTACGGGAAGTTCGCCTCGAACGGCTGGTCGTTCGCGTCGACCTTGTCACCCGTGGCCAGTGCGTCCACGAGCTTGCCGGACGCCGCCGCACCCTCCATCGCCTGCACGGCGATGTCCACCACGTCGTCGGTCAGGCGACGGCCGTTCGGGAAGCCCTGCGTGTCACCCGCGAGCAGGCCCAGGCGGTTCGGGTTGGCGTTCGGCTCGATCATCATGTTCAGCCGCAGCATCTCGGACGGGCGGAACCGCCGTGCGTCCACGTCCTGGTTGTTGACCTGCGAGTTCAGGTCGGCGTTGATCTGCGCGCCGAGCTTCTTCGTGATGCCGGTCAGGAAGATCTCGGCCAGGTCGTCGCGCTGACCCTGCGGTGCCGGGATCTTGTAGATCGCCTCGACGAGCTTCGGCAGCTCCGGGTTCACGACCCGGTCGACGAGCTCCTTCACGCCGGCGTCCTGGTCGGGGCGCAGGCCGTTGAACGCGTCCTTGAGGCCCGCGGGGGCCACGACCTCGTTCACCAGCGGGTTGCCCAGGCGGGAGACCTGCACGAAGTCGCCGACCGCCTCCGCCTTGCCGGGCGAGAGCTTCAGGGTGCGGCGCTGCGTGGTGCTCCAGATGCCGATGTTCGGGTTGCGGTGAGCGTCGTTGCGCAACGCCAGCGCCTGCTTGGGCAGCTGGATCGCGATGGTGTTGACGTTGTAGCCGCGCAGCGTGTCCTGGCCGACCTCGCTCAGGTTGCCGCCGTAGAGCAGGTCGAACACCCGCAGGTCGGCGAAGAACGCGTCCTCGGACGGGCCCACGTAGACCTTGCCGCCACCGGCGATCTGGGTGATCGCCTGGTCGCGCAGCTTCTTGAAGTCCGGCATCGACGCCGGGCCGTTCGGCGACGGCGCGACCGGGGCGTTCTTGACCAGCTTGACCTTCTGGCCGTTCTGGTAGATCGCCTCGAGGTCGTAGCGCTGCCGGAACAGCAGGTTCTCGTCGTCGAGCGAGTCCACGACACCGTTGGAGTACAGGAACGTGGTGTTCTTGCGCCGGTCGTCGTTCTGGAAGGTGAACCGCAGGGTGACGTCAGGCTTGGCGTCACCGTCGCTGTCGACGTTGAAGTCGTACTGCGCGTCCTCGGCCCACGGGAAGAAGTTGGGGCCACCGTTGGGTTCCTGGAACCCTGACCAGTTGCCGACCAGCGTCACGGTGTCCTTGTGGTCCGGACTCACGAACGCGTACAGGTCCGTGTTGTCCACGGCCGGGTCACCCGCGATGAGCGGAGCCTCGCGGTGAGACGACGCCGTGGCGTTGGTACCGCCGAACATGGCCGCGTTCAGCAGTGTGGCGGCCACCAGCGCGGCCGCAGCCACCTGGCCGCGCCGACCGCTGAGGGCGTGCGGTGATGACATCTGTGGGCAACCTTTCGGAGATGAGTTCAGGGTGCTGTGCGTTCGTTCAGGCGCTGTGCATGAGCAGCGACGGTTCGCTGGAGTGGCTCGCGTGAACCGCATGGCTCGTCCACCGCGCCTGGGTGAAGTCGCGAATGCCCTCGACGAGTCGTTCCACGTCCTGTTCGGGCCGCACGACCAGCCGGGCGAACTTGCTGGTCATGCCGAGCTTGTTGCCGCATTCGCGGATGAAGACCTGGTGCTTGGCCAGCAGGTGGTCGCGCAGCTCGCGGCCGTCCATGCCCCCGCCGAGCTTCACGAACAGGAAGTTCGCCTGCGACGAGTAGACGGTCAGGTCGGGGATGCGCGACAGCTCCACGCCCATGCGGTAGCGGTCGCGGCTGAGAAGCCGCAGGCTCTCGGCGTACTCGGCCTCGTGGTCGGCCAGCATGAACACGACGGTCTCCGCGAGGGAGTTGAGGTTCCACTTCGGCAGCGCCTTGCGCATCTTCCCGGCCAGTCCCGGGTTCGCGACCAGGTAGCCGAACCGGATGCCGTGCAGGCCGAAGTTCTTGCCGAGGCTCTTCAGCACGACCACGTTGGGCCGGATGGACGCCTCGGCGGCGACCGACGGGTTGCGCTCGACCTCGACGAAGTCGATGAACGACTCGTCGATCACGACCAGGTCGAGGTCGGACAGCTCGTCCATGAACCGGATGATCTCCCGGCGCGGCAGGTAGCCGCCGTCGGGGTTGTTCGGGTTGCAGATGACCGCGACCCTGCTGCCACGGGTGCGGATGAACTTGATGTACTCGTCGACGTCCAGCTCGAAGTTGTTGCTCTCCTGGAGCAGGAACATGTCGACGCGCTTGTTGCTCTCCATCGGCTGGTCGGTCCAGCGCCCGAAGGTGGGGATCGGGATGGCGATGCTCTCGTGGACCCACAGGTGGTCCATCCACGTGATGAGCTCGGTCGAGCCGTTCGACATCGCGAGCGTCGCCGGGTTCAGCCCCAGCACCTTGGAGAGCTGGTCCGCGATCTTGCTGGAATCGCTCGGGTAGAACTTGAGGACCGATTCCAGGTTCTTCGACAGCTCGTCGAACATCTCCGGCGTCGGAAAGTACGGATTGCACGGGATGCAGAAGTCGACGAGCTCACCCGCACCCGTCCGCGACAGCTCGAAGTAGGACGGGCTGTGGGCGGTCTGCTGGAAGAGACCCGAGTCCACACCATGCCGCACGCGACCACTCCGTCCTTCGATCCGTTTCCGACACCGGGGCATACGTGCCGATGTTCATCGCGGTTCACGGGTCCGTTGCGGGAAGGTCTCGGAACGGTCTCGCGCGCAACCTCGCCCACTCCGGTTTCCCGGCCTCGGGCCGACGCCGGTCCGCCCGGTTCTCGCGGGCTCCCTGACTGTCCACAGCGGACAGACCGAAGGCGCCGGGGCTCAGCGCTGACTTCCGGTATCGGATCCGCCCGGCCGGCGTGAGCCGGCGTCAAAACGGGTATCCCGTCCTGATCGCGGGTGTGCGAACCCCGTCGAGCGGAAGTGGTGGAGGCGGTGACCCAGCCGGCCGTTCAGGACCGAACGCCCGCCCGGTCACCCCCTTGTGACGCTGTGTGCACGTCGGCGGTAAGATTCGTTGCTCTGCGTGAGACTTCGGTCGGTGAAAGACCGCGGCACGGGCTCTGTGACGCACCACCCAGGGCGGTTTCCGCGACCGTCACGGGCGTCCTGCAAAAAATTGTCAGCGGGTGCGGATACCCTGCTGGCAGTCCGCACACAATCAGGGAGCAATACCCGTGACCGCAGAGACCCTGTACGGGGCCGACGACCTCACCCATCTGGAAGGTCTGGAGGCCGTACGCAAACGGCCAGGCATGTACATCGGGTCGACCGACAGCCGGGGCATCAACCACCTCTTCAGCGAGATCGTCGACAACTCCACCGACGAGGGCGTCGCGGGCCACGCGACGAAGATCGTGGTGACCCTGCACGCCGACGGCAGTGTCCAGGTCGACGACGACGGCCGCGGCATCCCGACCGAAGTCCACGCGAAGTCCGGTCTGTCCGGTGTGGAACTGGTGCTCACGAAGCTGCACGCCGGCGGCAAGTTCGGCGGCTCCGGCTACAAGACCTCCGGCGGCCTGCACGGCGTCGGCGCCTCCGCCGTCAACGCCCTCTCCCACCGCTACGACGTCACGGTGCGCCGCGGTGGCAAGGTCCACGCGATGTCGTTCGCCCACGGCGTCCCCGGAGTCTTCGACGGCCCCGGCCCCAAGGCCAAGTTCACCCGCCAGAACGGGCTGAACGTCGTCGGCAAGATGAAGCGCAACGAGTCGACCGGCACCTCGACCCGCTACTGGTACGACGCCCGTTACTTCGAGAACGGCGCCGCCCTGGACGTGGAGACCGTCCGCCAGAAGCTGCGCAACACGGCGTTCCTCGTGCCCGGCGTCACCTACGTGCTGCGGACCGCCCTGGAAGACTCGATCTCCGAAGAGGTCTTCCAGTACCCCAACGGCCTCACCGACATGGTCGACTTCCTGGCGCCCGCCGGCGACCGCGCCGTCTCCGGCACGCTGGTGATCACCGGCAGCGGCACCTACTTCGAGAACGCCGCCGACGAGAACGGCGTGATGCGGTCCAAAGTGGAGCGTCAGGCCGAGATCGAGGTCGCACTGCGCTGGGGCACCGGCTACGAGCGCACGGTCGAATGCTTCACCAACACCATCCGCAACGTGCACGGCGGCACGCACCGCCGCGGCTTCGACCGCGCCGTGCTGAAGTCCGTGCAGGACGCCATCTCCAAGACCCGCGGCCTGCTGAAGCCGAAGGAGGAGATGCCGACCCTGGACGACGTGCTCGAAGGCATGACTGCCGTCATCCACGTCCGCATCCCCGAACCGCAGTTCACCTCGCAGACCAAGGACGAGCTCTCCACCGCCGGCATCACCAAGGTGCTGCAGGGCATCGTGGACCAGCAGATCCGCGCCTGGACCGAAGACCGCAAGACCAAGCTCGAAGCCAAGACCGTGCTGCAGAAGGTCGTCGACGCCTCGCGCGTCCGGCTCACCCAGAAGCAGCAGAAGGACGCGGCACGCCGCAAGACCGCGCTGGAGGGCGCGGCGATGCCGGCCAAGCTGGTCGACTGCCGCACCACCGGCGTGGCTCGTTCTGAGCTGTTCCTCGTCGAAGGCGACAGCGCGTTGGGCTGCTTTGTCGGCGAAACCAGGGTTGCACTGGCGTCCGGGAAGTCGCTGTCGTTCCACGAACTGGTCGAGGACTGGCAGCGCGGTGTGACGCACTTCGGATATGCGACCAACAAGGCCGGTCGCGTCGCCGTCGTGCCGTTGGTCGAGCCGCGGCTGACCAAGAAGGGCGCGCAGCTCGTTCGCGTCACCTTGGACAACGGTGAGTCCGTGCGATGCACGCCAGACCACCTGTTCCGGCTGCGTGACGGCTCGTACCGCCGCGCGGACGCCCTGCAGCCCGGCGACTCGCTGATGCCGCTGTACCGGTCGGTGTCCTCGAAGGCGGAGGGACACAACCTCGACGGCTACGAGCGGGTCTGGATGAACGACCGGCAGGAATGGGTCTACACCCACTACCTTGCCGACGCCTACAACCTGCGTCACGGCTTCGACAGGACCGAGGACGGCAACGTCCGGCATCACGTCGACGTCGACAAGCGCAACAACGACCCGCGCAACCTCAAGCGCATGACGTGGGAGGACCACGCAGCGCTGCACGCCGCGATGATGGGCGAGCACGTGCACGAGGGCTACCGCGCATGGCTTGCAGCCGGCGGCACCGAGTTCAAATCCGCGATGCTCTCCGAGCAGTGGAAGAACCCGGATTTCCGCGCCTCCTGCCTCGCTCGGCTCGCTGAGCGCAACCAGGACCCGGAGTTCCGTGCTCGCATCGAGCAGGGCTTCCTGGACTGGTACGCAGCGCTGAGCGATGACGAGAAGGCGGCCTACGCCGAGCGCCTGCGTGCGCTCCAGGCCGAGTACTGGGCCAAGCCCGAGCACCGCGCCGCCGCCGCAGAGAGGGTGCGCGCGTTCTTCACGCAGCCCGGCAAGCGGGAAGAGTGGAGTGAGCGGTCCCTCCTGCAGTGGCAGGACGAGGAACTTCTCGCCTGGCGTTCCCGCACCACGACCGAGCAGTTCGCGGACGCGGCTGAGCGTCAGCGCCAGCGTGACGCAGTCCTCGCGTGGCACGAGAACAACCCGGAGTTCGGCCGCGAGCACTCGGCTCGGATGAAGCAGCGGATGGCTGATGCCTCCACCGGTCACCTGGAGAAGGTCCAGAAGGGTCGTCGCCGGTACGTGGAGTCGACTCCACGCGCTGAGCGGGTCGCCAGGCAGGTCGAAGGCCGTCGGATCGCCGCGCTGAAGCGGATGGCGCCGATGCTGGACACGCCGTCGAACCTCGAGCTGGCGTTGTCCTACGAGCTCGATCGCAAGCAGAACGCGAAGACCGGGCTGAAGTTCCTGAAGGTCCTGGCGCACTACGACGACGACTTCACGCGGCTGCGTGAGGCGGCGTCGATGGTGAACCACTCCGTCGCGTCCGTCGAGGCGTTGCCCGAGCGGGAGGACGTCTACGACCTCACCGTCGACGATTACCACAACTTCGCACTTGAAGCCGGTGTGTTCGTCCACAACAGCGCTCGCATGGCTCGCGTCTCCGAGTACCAGGCGCTGCTTCCCTTGCGCGGCAAGATTCTCAACGTCCAGAAGGCCTCGCTGGCCGACACGTTGCGCAACGCCGAGATCGCGTCCATCGTCCAGGTCCTGGGCGCGGGCACGGGCCGCACCTTCGAGCTGTCCCAGATGCGGTACGGCCGGGTGATCCTGATGGCCGACGCGGACGTCGACGGCAGCCACATCCGCACGTTGCTGATCACGTTGTTCGCCAAGTACATGCGCCCGGTGATCGAGGACGGCCGCCTCTACGCGGCCATGCCCCCGTTGCACAAGGTCATGACGCGCGGCCGCAACGCCGAGACGCACTTCACCTTCACCCAGCGCCAAATGGAGCAGACCGTCGCGAGGCTGGAGAAGGCCGGCAAGACGGTCGTCACGCCGGTGCCGCGGTTCAAGGGCCTGGGCGAGATGGACGCGGACGAGCTGTGGGACACCACGATGAACCCCTCCACCCGCTCGGTCCGGCGCATCACCATGGACGACGTCGAAGCCGCCGAGCAAGCCCTCGAACTGCTGATGGGCGAGAAGGTCGAACCGCGCCGCAACTGGCTCGTCGAGTCCGCCGCACGGGTCGACCAGTCGGCCATCGACCTCTAAGCCTTCAAGAGACAGACGGAGTCACGAAGTCATGGCACGCCGCAAGGGACCCACGACCAAGGTCGACCCAGCCGCGTTCGACCGGGCCGGCGCCAAGGTGCTCGACAACTCGCTGAAGACGGAGATCGAGGACTCGTACCTGGAGTACGCGTACTCGGTCATCCACTCGCGGGCACTGCCGGACGCGCGGGACGGCCTCAAGCCGGTGCACCGGCGCATCCTGTACTCGATGCACGAGGCCGGCTACCGGCCGAACCACGCGTACGTGAAGTCGTCACGCGTCGTCGGGGACACAATGGGCAAGTTCCATCCTCACGGCGACACGGCGATCTACGACGCGTTGGTCCGCCTCGCTCAGGACTTCAGCCTCAACGAGCCGCTCATCGACGGCCACGGCAACTTCGGCAGCCCGGACGACGGCCCGGCCGCGTCCCGGTACACCGAGTGCCGCATGTCCCCGGTCGCCATGCAGCTGGTCGGTGAGCTGAACGAGGACACGGTCGACTTCCGGCCGAACTACGACGGTTCGCTGCAGGAGCCGGCCGTGCTGCCGGCGGCGTTCCCGAACCTGCTGGTCAACGGCACGTCCGGCATCGCGGTCGGCATGGCCACGAACATGATCCCGCACAACCTCCGCGAGATCGTGGGCGCGGCGCGGTGGCTCATCAACCACCCCGGCGCGGACCTCGACAAGCTCATGGAGTTCGTGCCGGGGCCCGACCTGCCGACCGGTGGCATCCTGCTCGGTCTCGACGAGGTCCGGAAGGCCTACGAGACCGGTCGTGGTGTCGTCCGCATGCGCGCCAAGGTCGAGATCGGCCCGCTGGAGGGCAGCCGTGGCCGTCAGGCCATCACGGTCACCGAGCTGCCGTACGGCGTGGGCTCGGAGCGGATCGTCGAGAAGATCACCGACGAGGTCAACAAGTCCAAGCGCCTCACGGGCATCGCGGACGTCAAGGACCTCACCGACCGCGAGAACGGCATCCGCCTCGTCATCGAGTGCAAGGTCGGTGTCAACCCGCAGGCCCTGCTCGCCGACCTCTACCGGCTGACGCCGATGGAGCAGTCGTTCGGCATCAACAACCTGGTGCTGGTGGGCGGCCAGCCGCAGACGCTGGGCCTCAAGGAACTGCTGGAGGTCTTCCTCCAGCACCGCTACGAGGTCGTCACTCGGCGCACGAAGTTCCGGCGCCGCAAGCGCGAGGAACGCCTGCACCTCGTCGAGGGCCTTCTGCTGGCCCTGCTCGACATCGACAAGGTCATCAAGCTGATCCGGGGCAGCGAGAACGCGGCGGCCGCCAAGGACGGCCTGATGAAGCAGTTCAAGCTGTCGGAGATCCAGGCCTCCTACATCCTCGACACGCCGCTGCGCCGCCTCACCCGCTACGACAAGCTCGAACTCGAGAGCGAGCAGGAGAAGCTGCGCAAGGAGATCGCGGAACTGAGCGCGATCCTGGACGACGAGGGCGTTCTCAAGAAGCTCGTGTCGAGCGAACTCGCCACCGTGGCCAAGGAACTGGGCGGCGAGCGCCGGACCAGCCTCATCGACGGTGACCTCAAGGAGGTGCTGGCGGCGTCGAAGCCCGCCGGTCCGCTGGAGGTCGCGGACGACCCGTGCCAGGTCATCCTGAGCGCCACCGGCCTCGTCGCGCGCACCGCCGCCGAGTCGGAGGAGGCCTCCGAGGGCAAGCGCCGGGCGGGCCGCGTGAAACACGACGCGGTGTCGGCCGTGGTGCACTCCACGGCGCGAGGCCAGGTCGTCCTCATCTCGAACCTGGGCCGCGCCTTCAAGACGGACGTGCTGCCACTACCCGTGCTGCCAGAGCAGAGCGGGACGGTCTCGATGCGCGGCGGCATGGCGGCGTCCGAGCTGGTGCCGCTCGACAAGGGTGAGAAGGTCGTCGGCATCGCACCGCTCGACCCGAAGGACTCGCCGGGCATGGCGCTCGGCACGAAGCTGGGCACCGTGAAGATCTGCGTCCCGGAGTGGCCGGTCCGCTCGGACGAGTTCGAGGTCATCTCGCTCAAGGACGGCGACGAGATCGTCGGCTGCACCTGGCTCACCGACGGCAGCGAAACCCTCGCGTTCGTCAGTTCCGACTCGTCACTCCTGCGCTACGACGCGAAACTCGTGCGGCCCCAGGGCCTCAAGGGCGGCGGCATGGCGGGCATCAACCTGAGCGGCGACGCACACGTGGTGTTCTTCGGTGCGATCCGCACGGACGACGACGAACACGGCGAGCCGATGGTCGTCACCTCGTCCGGCCAGAGCGTCAAGGTCACCCCGTTCAGCGAGTACCCGGCCAAGGGCCGCGCGACGAACGGCGTGCGGTCGCAACGCTTCCTCAAGGGCGAGACGCACCTGGTGCTCGCGTGGATCGGCTCCCGCCCGGCGGGGGCGGACGACAAGGGCGCGCCGGTGGAGTTGCCGGCCATCGACCCGCGTCGCGACGGCTCCGGCCACGCGCACCCCGGTCCGGACGTGATCGGACATCTGATCGAACGGGACTAGCAAGGCTCGGCAGCCGGCGAGACCTGCTCGCCGGCTGTCCCGTGCCCGGGGCAGGCCTCAGAGCTGGACGGCCTTGATGGCGCCCGCCCACGGCTCGGCCTCGAGGTGCGTCAGGTCCGGGTTGGCGCCGAGAAGGCCGGCGGCCGCGGACACGAGCCGCTGGAACGGCAGCACGGTGACGAGCGGGCGCGCGAGCGGGTGGGTTTCGGCGAAGCGCACGTCGCCGGTCTCGGAGACGGTGAACGTGGTCGCGCCCAGGGTGTCGAGCAGGCCTCGCAGGTCCGCGGTCCTGCCGCCGTCGTCGGGGGAGCCGATGAGGAACGCGGCCGTGGACGAGGAGAACACGGCGGGGGTGCCGTGCAGCGCGAACTCCGTGTGCAGGCCCTCGGCCCAGCGGTAGGTGCCTTCCTTGAGCTTCAGCGCTGCCTCGTCCGCCGTGATCGCGTCGAGTGCGGTGCCGGTGACCAGCGTCGGGGTGCCGGTGACGACGGCGTTCACCGCGTCGGACGGCAGGGGCAGGGGCAGCGTCTGACGCATCGCTTCGGGTGCGTCGGCGAGGGCCTTGGCGAGGTCGGCCGAGTCGAACGTCTGCGCCACCAGGCTGCCCAGCACGGCCAGTGCGGCCGTGTAGGAGACGGTGTGCGTGCTGGCCTTCTCCTGCGGGCAGGTGCGGACGACCGCGTCGGCGACGGGGGAGTTGACGCCCGCGCCGGTGATCGCGATCGTGGCGGCGCCTGCCTCGCGGGCTCGCGCCAGCACCTCGTTCGGGTACCGCTTGGTGCCGCGGTGGCTCACCACGACGACCTGGTCGGACGGCTGCACAGACTCGGTCAGCGCCAGGTCGTGCGCGTCCAGGGCGGCCGGGCGGACGCGACCTCCGGTGACGATCCTCGTCCACGCCGCCGCGATCCGGCAGGCGTGCAGCGACGTGCCGATGCCCGTGAAGACGATCGGGCGGTCCGGGTCGAGTGCCGGCAGGCCGGTGCCGAGCAGGGACGCGACCACGTCCGGCTGCTGGGCGACGTGCTGGTCGAAGGCGAGGTCGGTCATGCGGTGGCGTCCTGTTCGTCCTGGTAGCGCGGCAGGTTCTCGGTGAAGATCAGCTGGAAGACGGCGAGGTTCACCAGCTTGCCCAGCTTGACCCCGATGTGCTGGATCACGCCGGTGCGCACGAACCCGTACCGCTCGATCATCCTGATCGACGCGATGTTCGTGTCCGTGTTGAAGCTGATGATCGTGCTGTAGCCCTCCTCGCGCGCGAAGTCCACCAGGTGCCCGGTCAGCGCGCTGCCGACGCCCATGCCCTGTGCGCCGGGTGCGATGTAGATCGAGATCTCCGTGCTGGGAAAGTACCCGCCGCGCGTCGCGAACGGGCTCAGGGTGCCGTAGCCGATGACTTCGCCGTCGCGTTCGGCGACCACGGCGGCGTTGCGCCCGCTGTGGGCTGCCAGCCACGCCGACATCTGGTCCGGCGTCTTCTCGTCGGTGTCGAGGGTGGCGTCGGTGTGCAGCACCGCGTGGTTGTAGATCGCCCGCGCGGCCTCCAGATCGGCGGCGGTGGCGTCCCGGATGGTCGTCGCGACGGACGTGGTCATCGCAGCAGAGCTCCTTCAAGCAGGCCGAGTTCCTCGAAACGGTCGCGTGCGGCGGGATCGTCGAGCACGCCGACGGACGCGAAGTGGCGCAACGTGAGCCGTGCGGTGTCCCGGGCGTACTCGCGCACCGTGTGCTCGTCGTACACCTCGGCGAGCACCTGCTCCGCGTCGTCGCGGGACAGGCCGTAGCCGAGCAGTTCCTCGCGCACGGCGGGCAGGTCCGGGTGCAGGAACGCGAGCACCAGGTCGGGCAGCAGCGGACCGAGCTCACGGCGGACGGCGGGATCGAGCTGTGCCCACAGGTACTTCAGGAACGACGCGAAGTACGCGTGGTGGCGGCCCTCGTCCTGGGCGTGGTCGCGGATGGTGTCGCGCACGGCGGCGTGCACGCGCGGGTCCTCGGGAACCTCCGCCAGCGTGGCCGAGATCAACGTCTCCGAGCACACCACGAACAGCAGCTCCGCGAGGGGCCGCAGTTCCGGTGCCAGCGAGTCCTGGATCTGCCGCAGGCGCGTGGTGAAGTACGGCTCGGCCACCAGCTTCGGGGCGATGCCCGTCCGCGCCCGCACCTGCCGCAGCAGGTCGGCGGAGAACACGGCGTGGTAGGCCTCGTCGCAGTAGATCTTGTACGCGTCGAAGACCATCTCTTCGGGCAGTTCGACGCCCACGGTCCGGTGGGCGATGCCCAGCACCGTGCGGTTCACGACCAGGTGTTCCAGCTTGGTCGTGAAGTCCAGGTACCGGTACAGGTGCTGGGTCAGCACCTCGCCGAAGACGTCACCGGGCAGTGCGCGGACGAGCGCGTGCCTCGCGAGCGGGACCAGGTCGGGTGAGAACGCGTGCTTGTCCTCACCGTCCTCCAGCACGCGCCGGGGGGCCTGCCGCACGCTGGAACGTTCGAACCAGGTGGCGAACGGCGAGCGGTACTCGGGCACGTCCTCGGGGACCGTGCCGTCGTCCGGCGCGGTGGTGGCGGCGGCGAGTGCGGCCAGCGCCTTCTTCGGACACGCCGCGAGCGCGGGACAACCGATGAACAGTCCGGCTATCCCGCACACGGCGACCCGTTTCTCCGGTACACGCCAACGCCTTCGGAGGTCGGGAACACCTGGTGCACGTCGTAGTGCTCGTCCAGGTACGCCGTCCACCTGGCGTACTGCGCCTCGTTGTTCGCGATCCGGCCCGCGAAGTAGGCGTTGTCGGTGAGGTTCTGCAGCAACACGTTGTGCGCCACCAGAAGCGCGCCCTGCGGCAGCGCATGGCTGATCGCCCGCGTGTGCGGGTAGTAGATCGCCTTGTCGCGCAGGTCGGGGTCCGGTGCGTCGAGCGGGCCCTCCGCGTCCAGCACGCACAGGTCCACGTCGCTGAGCGTGCGCGCGTACTCGGTGGCGTCGGCCACCACGAAGTCGACGAGGTGCGAGTAGCCGAGCTCGGCGATGTTGCGCTCCGCCAGCGCCATCACGTCCGGGTCGATGTCGACCAGGGTGACGCGCCCGCCCGCGGCGGCCACGGCGGGCAGCGCCCAGACCGCCCAGTACCCGTAGTAGGAGCCGAGGAAGACGGCGTTGCGCGGCCTCGTCCGATGGGCCAGCGCGAACATCAGCCGCGCTTCCTCCGGGAAGATGAACGTGGTCCGGTCGCCGTGGTCCCATTTCTTCGAGACCAGTTCCGCGAAGTCCTCGAATTCGTCCACCGGATAGTCGGTGTCCGCGATCAGCCCGTTTTTCGCGAGCGCGGCGAGAACGTTCGTCACGCAGGCGTGATCATCCGGCGGAAAACGAGTGGACAGGCTCTGCTTGTCCAGGTTGAGCCCGAGCTCGCTCAACGCCTCGAACTGTGATTCCACCCAGCGCGAGTAGTCCGGACGGGTCATGAGCCCGTCGCGGAAATCCCGGTACTCGACGTGGTTGCGCAAAGCGGTGTCGATGATGGCGTGCGCCGTCCCCGACCGCAAGATGCCAGTCATGTGAATCCCCCTGTTGGCAGCGACTATAGGCGGGGATCTTGCTTTGTTCGCAACGATATGTGCCCTAGGTCACCGCAGGTTTCCGCATGCTGGCCGGCGGCGTGGTTCAGATGGTGAGCCGCTGCCGCCATTCCGTGCATCGCCGCAGGTAGGGCGGCAGATCGAAGCTGTCCCTGGTCCAATCGAGTGAAAGAATTCCCCATTCGGCGTCAGCTTGGGCGCCGGCGATGTACGTCCAGCCGCGGCCGACGTCGAGGTCGAGTTCGCGCAGCTCGTAGGAAGGCGCTTCGAACGCGTCGAGGATTCGCCATTCGTCGTGGGTGAGCCCGAGGATCAGGACGCCCTCCGCCGCTCCGTCGCCCGGAACGAGAACCGGGAACGGCCGGTCTCGCAAAGCTGCGATACGCCATCCGGAGGCTTTCGCGGTGACGAGTTCCGGAACGCGACCGAGAAGCACCTGGAGCACTTCGGGAAACGTGAGACTCCCGTAGGCGAACAATACGTCGGGCCGGCACGACAGCCGATTGCCCTCGGTGGCGACGGTCATGACGCCGACTGTTCCAGGCGGTCTCCCGGCGGGATGTGGAAATGGTACCAAACGGTGGGTGAGTTCCGCCACAGCGTATTGCGGGTGGAATGGGCCCGTGTGACGGTGCGCGGGTGAACAGCGCGCCGCGGGGGAGCGGCTTCGGACTGCTGTGGGCCGGTCAGACGGCCAGCGTGGTGGGCGGCCAGGTCAGTGACGTGTCGGTGCGCCTGCTGGCGGCGACCGCGCTCGCGGCGACGCCGTTCCAGCTGGGTCTGTTGTCCGCCGCCCAGACGATCGGCTTCCTGCTCATCGCCCTGCCGGCGGGGGTGCTGGCCGACCGGGTGCGCCGCCGTCCCGTGCTCATCGCCTGCGACCTGCTGCGCGCGGGCCTGCTGGCGCTCGTGCCGTTGCTGTGGTGGTTCGACCTGCTGGCGTTCCCGCAGTTGCTGGTCGTGGTGTTCGCCGCCGGGCTCGCGCAGGTCGTGTTCGACGTGACGTACCAGTCGTACGTTCCGGCGCTGGTCGGCCGCACGGCACTGGTGACGGCCAACGGAAGGCTCGAGTCCAGCCGGTCGACGGCGGTCGCCGCGGGGCCGGCGCTCGGTGGTGTGCTGTCGCAGGCTCTCGGTGCAGCGAACGCGGTGTTCCTGACCTCGGTCGGGTATCTCGCCTCCGCGTTCCTGCTGTCCCGCATTCCCGTGGTGGAGGAACGGCCGGTGCGCGCGGAGAAGCGCTCGCTGCGGACCGAGATCGCCGAGGGCCTGAAGTTCGTGCTGGGCAACAGGTTGCTGCGTGCGACCACGGCGGCGGCCACGATCTTCAACTTCAGCTACGGCATCACGCAGCCGTTGGTCGTCGTGTTGCTGGTGGGAGAACTGCGGCTGTCCGAGTCGATGGTCGGCCTGATGCTGGCGCTCGCCGGTGTGGGCGGGTTGATCGGCGCGCTGGTCGCCGGGCGCATCGCCGACTCGATCGGCCGCTCGCGTGCGATCTGGGTGTCCGAGTTCGCGTGCGTGCCCGCGTTCCTGTTGCTGCCGCTGACCTTCCCCGGCTGGGGGCTGGCGTTCTTCGCGGCCGGTTTCTTCCTGCTGCACCTGATCCTGTCGGTGTTCAACGTGTCGAACCTCAGCTTCCGCCAGGCGATCTGTCCCGACCACCTGCTGGGCCGCATGAACGCGAGCGTGCGGTTCCTGATGTGGGGCGCCCTGCCGCTGGGAGCCGTCGTGGGCGGCGTGCTCGGCACCGCGCTCGGCGCCCGCTGGTCGCTCGTGATCGCCGCGGCCGGTTTCCTCTGCGCGGCACTGGTCCTGCTGGCCTCGCCGTTGCGCAAGCTGCGGGACCTGCCGCAGGCGGTGACCGCGTGAACCCGGTGACGGCGCGGTACGTCGCGGATCCCGCGCTGGCCGGCGCGGTCGCCGCGGCGGACCTGCCGCCCGCCTACCGGCACTACTGGTCGGGCACCCTGTTGTCCCGCCCGCTCTTCGTGCCGGAGCCCGACCTGCTGGCGTGCGCCCGCGACGCGATCGCCGTGCTGGATCTGCTGGGTTCGTTGCCGCGGCGCGTGTTCGACGGTGACGTGACGCGGTACTGCGCGACGCTGGGCATCGATCCCGTGACGTCCGGGTTGCTCTCGTCCTACTACGACGGCCCGCCCGTGCACTACGGCCGCGCGGACTTCTACCGCGACGGCTCCTCGTTCACCATGCTGGAGTTCAACGTCGCCAGCGACCTGGGCGGCCTGGACAACGCCTCGCTGCACCAGGCGTTGCTCGGTGTGCCCGCGTTCGCCTCGTTCGCCGAGGAACACGGACTGGGCCACGTCGACACCGCGGCGGAGGTCGTGCGGTCGCTGCGGGCGGCGTCCGCGGTGCCGGACCCGGTGGTGGCGTTGCTGTGCGCGGACGCCGACCTGCCCGCGTACCGCGACCTCCTCGGCTCGTTCGTCGAGGCGTTCTCCCGGCTCGGCCTGCACGCGGTGGCCGGCGGGCTGAGCGAGGTGCGCACCCGTTCCGGGCGGCTGTTCGTCGGCGACACGCGAGCCGACGTCGTGCTGCGGTACTTCACCGTGGACCACGTGCCGGCGAACTCCGAGGTGATCGCGCAGATCCTGCGTGCGCACGAGAACGGCACGTGCGCGCTCTTCACGCCGATGAGCAGCTCCCTGTGGTCCAACAAGGGAGCGCTGGCGCTGCTGTCCGACGCGCGGTGGACGTCAGAAGCCGAACGGGCACTGGTCGACAGGGTGCTGCCCTGGACGAGGCCGCTCACCGCCGACCTCGTGGACCAGTGCGTCGACGAGCGCGAGAGCCTGATCGTGAAGCCTCCACGCGACTTCGGTGGCCACGGTGTCGTGGCGGGCTGGGAAACGCCGGAGACCGCCTGGAAGGAGTTGCTGGACCAGGCGGTTCGGCGGTCCTACGTCGTGCAACGGCGCGTGACCGCCGAACCGGAACCGGTGGCCGACCCGGAGACCGGGGAGGTGCGGGAGTGGATCCCGGCCTGGGGTCTGTTCGTGACACCGGAAGGCTTCGCCGGCACGTTCATCCGCGCTGTGCCGCAGGGTGGTGGCGCGGTCGTGAACCTCGGTGCCAACTCCAAGGCCAGGGTGGCCGCCGCGTTCACCTGCCAGCCGCGGATCTGCCGAGACGCGCCTAGAGGCCGAAGCCGCCGGACACCTCGACGTTCTGGGCGGTGATCCACCGTCCGTCGTCGCCCACGAGCGCCGCGATCGCCACCGCCACGTCGTCGGGCTCGCCCACCCGGCCCAGCGCGGTGTTGGCGGCCAGCGCGGGGATCACCTCGGGGAACTTCTCGAAGGCGTCGTCGCCCAGCCTGGTGCGGGTGGCACCGGGGGAGACGGAGTTGACGCGGATGCGCCGCGGGCTGAGTTCCTTGGCCAGGTAGCGCGTCAGCACGACCAGGGCGCCCTTCATGGTGGCGTAGCCGGAGTAACCGGGTTCGGCGTGTTCGGTGGAGCTGCTGGTCGTGTTGACCACCGCGCCACCGTCCGCGAGGAGCGGCAGCAGCGTCTGGGTGAGGAAGAACGGGCCCTTGAGCAGCACTCGGTAGAACCTGTCGAACAGGTCCTCGGTGGTGTCGGGGAACAGGGCGGTCTGGGCGAAGCCCGCGTTGTTGACGAGAACGTCGAACTCGTCGCGGCCCCAGCCGCGCAGCACCTCGGCGACCTGGTCCCGGAACGCCGCGAAGGTGTCGCTGCGGCCGACGTCCAGGTGCAGCGCGGTGGCCTTGCCGCCGTTCTGCTCGATGGCCGTGACGGCCTGCTTGGCGCCCGCCTCGTTCGAGCTGTAGGTGAGGATCACGGCGGCGCCTCGCCCGGCCAGTTCCACCGCAGTGCTCCAGCCGATGCCCGAGCTGCCACCGGTCACGATCGCGACTGACATTTTCCTACCGCCTGTCCTGGTCTGCTTGGTTTGGGATGAACCAAGCAGACCAGGTGAGGTGGTGTCGCGAGGAGATCAAAGCTGTCGGCTTCTTGCCTGATCCTCCCAAAAAGGGCTCGGGCTACTCGATGTGCAGGCTCTGGATCTTCGCCTCCGCGACGATGCGGTCCGCCTCGTCACGGGCGACGTTGCGCAGTTCGGCCAGGGCGCGCATCGCCTCGGCCCGGCGGGCCGACATCGCGAGCCGGAAGTCCTCGCGGATCCCCTCGCGCTTCGCGGCCGCCTCCTCGTCGAGCCGGCGGGCTCGTTGTTCGGCCTCGCCCACGATCATCAACGCTTTGAGCTGGGCATCCCTGATGACCTCACGGCGTTCTTCCTCGGCCAGGGCGACCATCCGGGCGAGCCGTTCCGGCAGGCCCTTCAGGTCGATCGGGGTCAGGCAGATGCGGTGCAGGCCGTCCTGCAGGGCGGCGTTCTCCTCCTGGACCGAGACCAGTCTGGCGGCCAGGGCCTCCGCACGGGCCTCCGACGCGTCGCGGTCGGCTGTGACCAGGCGAAGCTCGGCTTCCAGCTCGGCGACGTAGTCGTCCACCTCGTCGCGGTCGTAACCGCGCCATCGGAGCCCGAACCACGTGCGCAGCGGTACGAGCTCAGTCCTGCTGTCGACACTCACTGCCGTCTCCTCTGCCTCCCGCGAGTCAGTCCTGACAAGGGGTACGTACAGGGCGCGACATCGGTTCTAACGGGTTCACCAGGCACAATGTGGACGTGAACAACAAACTGTGCCCCTGCGGTACCGGTCAGTCCTATGTGGACTGTTGCGGTGCGCTGCACTCCGGAGCCCGCAAGGCGGCCACCGCCGAGCAGCTGATGCGTTCTCGCTACAGCGCTTTCGCCGTGTCCGATGAGGACTACCTGCTGCGCACGTGGGCCGCGAAGCACCGTCCCTCGAGTGCCGGGATCGACTCGACCGACCGCTGGTTGAAGCTCGAAATCCTGGCGACGGAGAACGGCGGTCTGCTCCAGGCCGAGGGTGTGGTGGAGTTCCGGGCGCATTATGTCGGCGGCGTCGTGCACGAGCGGAGCAAGTTCATCAGGGAGAACGGCCAGTGGGTGTACGCGGAGGGCTTGGAATGAGCACGGTGACGGTCGCGAGCAGGTTCAACGGGCCTCCCGGCATGGGCAACGGCGGGTACTCGGCCGGGCTGCTCGCCGCGCACGTCGACGCCCCGACGGTGAGCGTCCGGTTGCGCAAGCCGGTGCCGCTGGACCGCGAGATGCAGGTCAGGGACGGGCAGTTGCTCGACGGTGACGTCGTGATCGCCTCGGCCGAGCCCGCCGCGCTCGACCTGGAGGTTCCCGCCGCGCCGACGCTCGACGAGGCGCTGAAGGCCTCCGCGAAGGTGCCGTGGCGCGACAAGCACCCGTTCCCGACGTGCTTCGGCTGCGGTCCCGGCCGCGAGGACGGCATCGCCGCGCTGCTCGGCCCGCTCGACGGCCGCAGTGAGTGGGCCGGCGTGTGGACGCCGACGGACATCCTGCCGAACGACGGGGTCGGCGTGCTGCCGGAGATCGTCTGGGCCGCGCTCGACTGTCCGTCCGCGCAGCCCGTGGCACCGGACGGGGGTCCGGCGTTCGTGCTCGGCACCTTCGTCGCCCAGGTGGAGCAGCCGGTCGAACTGGGCGTGGACCACGTGCTCCTGGCGTGGGAGCTTGGGAAGGACGGGCGCAAGGCCTACTCGGCGTCCGCCATCATCGGGCCTCACGGAGTGTGTGGACGAGCACGGGCCGTGTGGGTATCGATCGGATGAGATCAAATAACCCGACTGGGTGACAGAAGTGTGGCGCGTCTTGATAGCGTGCACGACCGTTGCCCGATTAAGCCGAAAGGGCGAGTGACCGGGATGGCACGGAGGTGATCAGGCGCTTGATGGGCCGACGTGCCGCCGCCCATGGCGACCAGCAACCACAGACCCAGCAGAGTTCTGGCCAGAGCAGTTTCGGAGTTCAGACCATCACGAGCACCGACCAGGACCTGGATCTGTACCCCGTCGAGCAGCCCCCGGCAGCAGCGCCGCAGCCGGAGCCGGTACCCCAGAGGACGCCGTTCGCGGCGAACTCCGTCGGGTCGACGCTCGTGGTTTCCGCTCCCGAGGGCCCGAGTCAGGGCGCCGCGGGCCTGGCCCGCGCGCTTCCGGCCGACAACGGCCGGACCGTCGTCGTGGTCGACTTCCCGGGCGGGGACCAAAGCACTTTCTGGCCGCACGTCGTGACGGCGCTGCACGGCCGCGGGCCCATCCGGCTCGCGGTCTCGCACGCCGGGACGATGCGGCCGACCGCTCCCGCGCAGTGGCTCGCCGAGCAGCTGCAGGCCGAGGTCGTGGCGCCGGACGGCGTGCTGACCACGGTGCCCGGTGCCGCGTTCGTCGTCGGCACGCAGGGCTACGGCAGCTGGGTGAAGTTCCAGCCGAACGCGTCCCCGATGCCGTACGGCCGCCGCTTCCCGGTGCCGCAGTGGGAGGCGATGGACCCGAACTCGCCGTGGCCGACGGGCGAGATCGGCATCTCCGAGCCGATCCCGAGCGGACTCTGGCTGCGCGCGCAGCAGCCGCCGTTCGACCCGGCCGCCCAGGACTCGCGGCCGATCGTGGCGCTGCCGTGCCGCGACAACGTGCTGACGGTCGTCGTCGGCGGGCCCGGCCAGTCGTCGATCCCGATCGACGAGGTGTGCCGCCTGCTCACGGCGCTGCCCCAGGCGGCCCGGTCGCGCGTGCGGCTGGTCCCGTACGGCATCGACGCCGCCATCGGCAGCCTCGTCGCCGACCAGATCGGCGAGCCGATCGCGATGTTCACCGGCCTGCCGGTGGGCAACCTGCGCGGCGGTGGACCGGCGGTGATCGCGGTCGACCCGCGCGGGCAGCAGACGTGGCGCCCGTTCGTCACCGAGGTGCTGTGCGTGCCGGACGAGGCCGTGCCCGTGGTCTCCGGCTACCGGACGCCGGTGCAGGGCCTCACCGAGGTCTCGCCCGGGGTGTTCTCCCTCGGCGACGGCGTCGTGCTCGAAGTCGTGCCCTCAGGCCTGTGGGTGCGCGAGCAGGACGAGCCGTACAACGCCGCCGAGGTGCGCACTCTGCCCTTGGACCCGGAGTGGGCTCGTCTGACCGTGGGCACGCCGGGGCGCACGACGCCCGGTGCGGTCGCGGTGCACGGCGCCGCTCTCGTGGAACGCCTGGAGCCCGAGGTGCGCAAGCTCCTGCGCCTGGTGTTCTGCGACTCCAAGGTGATCGCGCCACCGCCACCTGCGCCCGCGCAGCCTCCCGTCAGCAGTGCCGCCGCGGCTCTGAGCACGGCGGCGCACGCGCTGTCGACGCGGGAGCCGGCGGACAACGGCACCGGCTTCTTCACCCCTGTCACGCCGGCCGAGCCCGAACAGGACCGGCCCGCGTACGCGAGCATGGGTGCCGGTCCGGCCCTCGCGACCGTGACGTCGCACGCGCTGGCGGACGACCCGGACGAGGCCGCGTTCCCGTCGGACGACCCGGACTCCACCCCGGTGAGGTTCCGCGTCGACGGCCCGCTCCCGCTGCAGCCACTGGCCCTGTGGGAGGCCCCGCCGGAGAACGACGACGAGCGCGAGACGGTGGCCCCGGACCACAGCAGCTCCGATGCCGAACGCGACACGGTCCGCCGTGCTCTCGGCGAGCGCTACGGCGTGCACGCGGCGACGGTCTGCCGTCTGCTCGCGCAGCGTCCGGACGCGGAGGAGGACCCGGCCGCGTTCGAGGCCATGGTCACCGACCTCACGGCGTTGCTGGCGTGCGTGTCGCAGGACGAGGAGATGGTCGTCGAGACGCTCCGCATGGGACGCCTGGGCCGCCTGCGCCCGTACGTCGCGTGCATCGTCTCGGGCCTGAACCGCCTGCCCGTGCACAGCGGCATGGCGGTGGTGTGGGGTGTCAGCGGCCCGACCGGGCCGAGGCGCTACCGCAGCGGTGACGTCCTGGTCGAGCACGGCCTGCTGGACGCCATCGCGAACCCGTCCCAGCGCGTCGACGGCGTCACCGAGTACCTGATCTGGTCGGTCACCGGCCGCCGGGTCGAGGTGGCCGACCGGGTCGCCGTGGCCACCGAGGAACGCGTGGTCTTCGCGCCGGGCACGCCCTTCCGGGTGCTCGCGGTGGCCGAGGCCGAGGGCGACCACCCGCAGCAGGTGCTGCTGCAGGAGGTCGCCGGACCGGCCGCGGACCAGGAGATCGCGGGACTGCGGCCGAGCGTGCTCTCCCAGCTGGAACGGGCGGCGGCGAACCTGCGCGTGCTGCCGGTCTCGCACCAGGTGACGGCCTGAACCTCGGCATCCGTTACGCGGAACCGCCGGTCGGCCCGCTGCGCCTCCACCCACCGGTGGACCGCGACGGCGAGCCGACCGGCGCGTTCGGCGACCGGCACACGCTGAACGTCTGGTCCACAGCGGACTCCGGAGCGCCGGTGGTCCTCTGGGTCCACGGCGGCGCGAACACCGTCGGTTCAGCGGCGCAGCCCGAGTACGCGGGCGACGTGCACGCGTCGAACGGAATCGTGTTCGTCAGCTGCGACTACCGGCTGGCGGCCGACGGATACGGTGCCCTGGAAGGGATCCAGCACAACCGCGGGCTGCTCGACGTCGTCTCGGCGCTGCGGTGGATCCAGCGCAACATCGCCCGCTACGGCGGAGATCCGGCGAACGTCACCGTCGCCGGCCAGTCGTCCGGCGCGCAGACCGTAGCGTCGCTGATGGTCATGCCTTCCGCCGCCGGTCTGTTCCACCGGGCGATCGCGCACAGCCTCGCCGGACGGTTCTTCACGCCGCTCGAAGCCGTCGAGGTCCAGCGGCGAGCAGACCCCGATGTCGTGCTGTACCAACCGATCGTCGACGGCGACACGCTGCCGCGCAGTCCGCTCGAAGGACCGTACGACGTGGACCTGATGGTGTGCCACACCGCGGACGAGGACGTCGAACTGTTCCAGCGTCCGACGATGCGGCTGGCCGACGAGCACGGGCGCGCGTTCCGGTCTGTCTACGCCCGCACGCCGGCGCATCACGGCGCGGACGTGCCGGACATGTTCCGCGGCGACATCGCGGAGGCTTGGGCGAGGTTCGCCCGCACGGGTGACCCCGGCTGGCCGCGGCACGAACTGAAGCGCTGGACCTGATCAGTCGGTGGAACCGAGGTTGTCGAGGGTGAGCTGCAGCCGCGCGCGCCGGCGTCCCGACGCGCGTCGGCCGAACGCGTAGAGGAACGCCCACTGCGGGCCGCTGTAGGGAGCGGCGGCGTATCCCAGCCGCTGTGCCAGGCCCTTGCCGATCGAGTACGCGCCGGCGGCCAGACCGACCGCGCCGTAGACCGTCAGCTCGGAGACAACGGCTTCGGTGACCCCCGCGGTGGTTCCGCTCGAACCGATGAGCGAGTCCGCAGTCCCGAAGATCTCCGGCCAGCTGTTCTCGAGCCTGCTGCTCTCGAACTCCTGCTGCAGGTGGGCGATCACCTCGCCCCGGACGCTCGCGGCACTCGTGCGGCCGATCGATTCGCAGCTGTACCTCATCCACGGGGCCAGCAGCTGGTGCCCCTCGCCTCGCACGAACTTCCCGACGCTGTTGTTCCGCCCGTTCTCCAGATGTCCGAGCACCACCAGGACCTCGGACGTGAGTTCGGCCAGGTCGGAGTGGGACAGCTCGGGGGACCCGGCGTTCGGGAACTGGACGTCCGAGGCGTCGCGGACCGACCGCAGCAGCTCGTTGAACCGGCTGTCCCGTCTGTCCAGCAGGAAGGGCGTCCTGGTGCCCGAACGTGCGATGGCGGCGTCGTGGTTGTACGCGTCGCGGGTGATGCGTTCGGCGAGACCGATCGGGTCCTCGGAGTGCCGGCGCGCCGTCTCGACCACTCCGACCGGGAAGTGCAGGTTCGCGTCCGGTGCGAGAAGCGTCTCGTGCAGGAGCGCGGCCAACCCGGGATTCTCCGCCACGTGGGCGCGTGCCCACGTGTCTCCCTGCTCTTCCTCAGCGATGACGACGCGCCGCTCGTTCCGCGGCAGGCTCGCGTCCTGCAAGGCGATCGCCTTGACCGCGTCATCGATCAGCGGCGTCCACGCCGCACCCTCCCACGGATGACCGTTCCGGCCGGCGCGGCCGGTCAGCCACCACTCCCTGCCGATGATCCGCACCGTGCCGCGTTCGACCAGCGCGACGAACTCGCGCTCGGTCACCCGGCAGTCCGGTGAGCTGACGAGCCTGCTGGACGGCGCCCAGAGCACGAGCGGTGAGCTCGTCGCGATCATCCGGTGCAGGTTCGCGTAACCCGCCTCGCCGTACTCGCTGATGTGGCAGAACGTCCGGAAGACATCGGTCACGGCTGCACGACGACTCTGCGCACCGCGTCCCGGGCGACCGGGTCCGGGTCGTGCCGGTCGTACTCGGCGTCGCTCGCCGCGTAGATCCACATGCTTTCGGAGCCGTCGTTCTTCACGGCGTGCGACCAGCCGCGGGGAGGCACGAGGGCCACGGCGCCACGCCCGGTGAAGGATCGGCTGTGCACCTCCGTCCCTTCACCGGTGTCCCAGTGCACGGACCACTCGCCCGTGAAGACGACGGCGATCAACTCACCCCGGTGCGCGTGGTAGTGGTTGCCGCGCACCGCACCCGGCCGGATCTCGGCGATGTGCACGTCACGGATCGCGTCGATCAGCCCGAGGTGCTCCCGCACCAGCGAGAAGCTGAACCCGCGGTCGTCCGTCGAGTCGTCGAGCTCGACGATCTGCATCTGGTCAGCCAAGTCCGCTGTCTCCTAGCTCTCCGTGGTGAGGCCGAGCGAGCCGTCCAGCCGGGGCACGCACGCCCCGTCGCGCTTGTCCGAGGCCAGGAACTCCGTGAGGCACCGGCCGATCTGCTCATGACCGCGCGCGTTGGGGTGGAACGACTCCTGCAACGCGTGCGATGAGCGCTTCTGGTCCTTCAGCCCGTCCCAGTCGACCGACAGCCGCGTGAACCACTCGGTCTCCGGCTCGTCGCCACCCACGCACGCCTCGTGGCCCTCGCCGGCCCGCGACAGGTCGAGGAACCGCGCGTTGACCTTCCCCGCGGCGGCGCGCAGCCCGTTCGACAGCTCCGGCACGGCCTCCTCGACGACCCATTCCAGGTCGGCGGTGCGCAGCGGGCAGCCGGACAGGTTCTGCAACGACTGCGGCATCTTCGGGGACACCGGGGCCGCGTACGACTGCACGACCAGCTGGTAGGACGAGTCGAGGTAACCCGAGTCGCGCATGGTCTGGCGGATGGCCTTCAGCGTGTTCTCGACCTTCGGGATCATCCGCCGCACGCGCTTGGTCCACTCCGGTGCGACGGACGACGTGCAGTCGCTGCGCTTGCCCCACGCCTCGAAGCACTTGTTGAGGATCTCGGAGAAACGCGGGTCGTCGTTCGCGCCGACGGCCACGACGATCGCGACGACCTGGTTCGACCCGGCGAGCTCGCGCAGGCGGGGCAGCTGCTCGTTGCGCAGCTTCTCCGAGTTGGCGCCCGAGCACGCCAGGTTGATCTTCTGGTCGGCCTCGAACGAGGTCTTCATGATCTCGGCCGCGCGCGAGCGGTGGCACCAGTTGCCGCCGTCCTCGCCGTCGGTCCCGGGCTCGTAGGCGCCGGCGCCCTCACCGGACATCGTGCTGTCGCCCAGCGACACGACCGCGGTCCTGGTCTCGCGGTCCGCATCGGAGGGCGGCGGGAACACGTGGTCGCTCACGACCAGCACGATCGTGAGCAGGCCGATCGCCGCGAACAAGAGCACTTTGCGCATCGCGGACCAGTTTACGTGGGTGGCCGAATGCGAGGGGGATATGGCGTTGCCGCCCCAGGCGGGGGTGAGGAAAGTGGAGGTGTGGGGAATCTGAGGGAGATAGTCGTGGTCGGCTACGACCGCGTCGCGCTGCTGGACCTGGCGGGTCCTGTCGAGGTGTTCCAGGCGGCGAACTACGGCGAGCAGCGCTACCAGGTCACCGTCGCCACGGTCGGGGGAGGACCGTTCGCCGCCACGGCGGGCGTGCGCGTCGAGGCGGGCGCCGACCTGCTCACGCTGGACCGTCCGATCGACACGCTGCTCGTGGTCGGCGGCTGGGGGTACGACGAGGCCGCGTCCGACGCGGTGCTCACGACGAACCTGCGGCGGCTGGCACTGCGGTCCCGTCGCGTCGCGGGTGTCTGCACGGGCGCCGTGGTGCTGGCCGGGGCCGGGCTGCTGAACGGCAAGAAGGCGACGACGCACTGGGCGTTCACCGGCGAGCTGGAGAACCGCGGCGTCGAGGTGGAGCCGGACGCGATCTTCGTGTGCGACGGCGAGGTGGCCACGTCGGCAGGGGTGACGGCGGGCATCGACCTGGCGCTGGCGATGGTCGAGCAGGACCACGGGCCCGCGCAGGCCCGCAGGATCGCGCAGTACCTCGTCGTCTTCCTGCAACGTTCGGGCGGCCAGTCGCAGTTCAGCGTGCACACCCGCGCGAAGCCGGTGTCGGACGGCTCGCTGCGCGCGTTGCTCGACGACATCCACGCCGATCCGACGCGCGAGTGGACGGTGCCGGTCATGGCCCGCAAGGCCATGATGAGCGTGCGGCACTTCGCCAGGGTCTTCTCCCGCAGCGTGGGCGTCTCGCCCGCGCAGTACGTCGAACGAGCCCGCGTCGAGGCCGCCGCCGACCGGCTGGCCAGCAGCGGCGACTCGCTCGACCTCGTCGCCCGCCAGTCGGGGTTCGGCTCGGCCGAGACCCTGCGCCGGGCCTTCCTGCGCGTGCTCGGCGTGTCGCCGGGCAGCTACCGCGCCCGTTTCCGGACCACTGGGGTTGCCTGATGGATGCCACTTTCGTGCTCTACCCGAACATGACCGCGCTCGACTTCGTCGGCCCGTTCGAGGTGCTGGCCAGCGTGCCGGTGGTCTCCGCGCGGTTCGTCGCCGCGACGCTCGACCCCGTGAAGTCCGACAACGGGCTGGTCGTGACGCCGACCGACACGTTCGACTCGCTCAAGTCGACGGACATCGTGGTGGTGCCGGGTTCCGGGCACTGGAAGGCGCTGCTGAAGGACTCCGGCGGCGTCGTCGAGTGGCTTCGGGAGGTGCACGCGACGACGAAGTGGACGACGTCGGTGTGCACCGGGTCGACGCTGCTCGCCGAGGCAGGGCTGGTCTCGAAGGCCACGACGCACTGGGCCGCGCGGGAGGACCTGGAGGTGCGGGGCGTCGAGGTGAGCACCGACCGGGTCGTGTTCGACGGCAAGGTCGTCAGCGGCGCGGGCGTGTCGGCGGGCATCGACATGGCGCTGCGGCTGGTCGAGGCCGAGTTCGGCGAGATGGTCGCGCAGGCCGTGCAGGTCGGCATCGAGTACGACCCGCAGCCGCCGCGCGCCTACGACTCGATCCCGCCCGAGATCGCGCAGGGCCTCAAGGCCGCGTTCGACTCACGTCAGGCCTGACTGGACGGCGAACACGACGAGCTGGGCGCGGTCGCGTGCGCCCAGCTTGATCATCGCCCGCGACACGTGCGTGCGCACCGTCGCGGGCGAGATCACCAGCACCGCGGCGATCTCGTCGTTGGACGCGCCGGACGCCACATGTCGCATGATCTCCCGCTCGCGTTCGGTCAGCTGGCGATGGCCGGCACGCTCGGGGCGCTGGGGATCGTCGTGGTGCTGCTGGTGGCCCTCACGTTCGTCGTGAACCTCGGCGCGGCGGTGACCGTGGCGTCGCTGGAGGGCTGGGACTGGAGCCTGCCGGGTCTCGGTGTCTTCAAGGCATTGGGCGCGTCACTGCTGATCGCCGCGATGTGGACGGGGTTCGGTGTGTTCCTCGGCGTCGCCACCAAGGGGCCCGCGCTCGCCGTCGGTCTCGGCCTGATGTGGGCGATCGTGACCGAGAACCTGTTGCGGGGCGTGGGAACCCTCCTCGGGCCGGTCGAGTCGCTGACCGAGGTCCTGCCGGGTGGGTCGGCCGGCAACCTCGCCGGTGCCGTCGGCGGATCCGGAGCCCCCGGCGTGCTGACGGACCTGAGCGGCACCACCGCGGCGTTGTTCCTCGTCGGGTACGTCGTGTTCTTCGTGGGCGCGGCGACGCTTCTGAAGGTGCGCCGCGACCTCGTATAGGGCCACGGCGGCCCACGTCAGGCCGAGCACGACCGCGACTCCAGTGGGGTAGTCGCGGTCGTGCAGGCCCGGGTTCACCGGCCCGCTGTGCTCGCGCCAGAGCAGCGGCACCGCGATGAGGGTGACGACGCCGGAGACGGTCAGGCCGATGCCGACGGACGGGCGTTTCACCACGAGTCCGGCGGCGCCGACGAGCGGGGCGATCAGGAAGTCGTGCAGGACCACGCCGCCGCCGAGCCAGAGCAGGAGTTCGACGGTGATCTGCGGCAGGAGCAGCCAGGCGCCCCAGGCTCCGAGTCCCGCACCGATGACGCCGAGGACGATTCTCACAGGACCTCCAGCGACGTGACCCACTTCGTCTGCAGCACGCCCGGCCGGTTCGGCGCGATCAGCCGGCACGGGAACCCGTGGTCCAGGCTGAGCTCCTCGCCGTTGAGCCTCAGTGCCAGCAGCGTGAGCGGGTCCTCGGCGAACTCCGAGGGCAGTGTGGTCACCCGGTACAGCCCGTCTTTCTCGAGCGACTCGACCCGCACGTCCCCTCGTCCCACCAGCTCGGAGACGCGGACGCCGGTCCAGGTCGCGTTCTGGCTCCAACCCTCGACGCACGCGATCGGCAGGTCGACGGTGGTCTGCGGCATCGCCTGGAGCTCCGCCAGCGAGAAGCTCCTCGCGCCGACCTTCAGCCGCCAGTCCTGCGGCACCACGATCCCGGCGGCCTTCGCCGTGCGGTTGACCGGCAGGGCACCGTCCGACCGCCACGCCAGCACCGAGATCTTGCGCAGCCACGGCACCGTGACACCGGCCGTCGCCACCACGGCGACACCGGTCGTGAGCGCGGTGGTGCGCAGGAAAGCCCTGCGGGACAGGATGGTCCGCTCTTCGGACGCCGGTTCGAGAGTGCGGCGGACGACCGGGATCTTCACCGCGACGTGCACGAGCAGAGCACCGATGACGATCCACGCCACCGCGTAGTGGGCGGTGGGGAAGTAGAACGACCACGGGTAGTTCTGCGCCGCGTTGAACAGGCCGGTGACCAGTTCGAAGAACGACGCCGCGATCAGCACGAAGATCGACGCGCGCTCCAGGGCGTGCGGCACGGACTTCACCAGCGGCCGTTCGAACAGCTTCGGGTAGACGCTCCACAACTTGGCCAGCAGCAACGGGATCGAGGCGACCCCGGAGATGACGTGCACGCCCTGGGTGACGCGGTAGAGGTCGACCGGGCGGGTCGGCCACACCCAGTCGTGCTGCGCGCCGTGGCTGAGCAGGCCGGTGACGAAGCACAGCCCGAACGTGATGCCGAGCCACGTGCCGACCCGGCTGGTCACGCCCGTGTGGTGGGCGGGTGCCTTGAAGACGGGCGCCTTGAAGACGGGGAGTTTCACAACCGCTCCCAGCACGCGAACCAGCGCCCGGCGCGTTCGGCCTGCCACAGCAGGAAGAAACCATCGGCGGTCAGGGACTCCGCGTCGCTCCAGGCCCACGGGAACCACTGGCCGCGGGTGTCCTCGGTCCGCACGCGGGCCTGGCCGATCGTCAGGCCCGCACCCGGTGGCTCGACCTCGACGACGACGGTTCCGCTGGGCCTGAGCAGGGTCCGGACGCGGCGCAGGAGGGCGGCCGGGTCGCCGCCGATGCCGATGTTGCCGTCGGCGAGCAGGACGTGCTGCCAGCGGCCCTCGCCCGGCAGCAGGTCGAACACGTCGCGGCGGATCGCGATGCCGCCGCGTTCGGTGGTGCGCCGGATCGCCTCCGGTGACACGTCGACGCCGAGTGCCCGGACCCGGCGGCCCAGCAGCGCGGCGACGAGACGGCCGGGGCCGCAGCCGACGTCGAGGGTGGGGCCGGTGCAGGCGTCGAGGAGGACGGAGTCGCCGCCGTCCGCGTCGGCGTGCCAGCGGGCGACGCTCAGTTCGCGGGAGGTGGTGCCGGGGAGGTCGAGCCAGCCGGGGTGACCCTTCAGGGCCTGGTCGAACATCATCGGGCCACCGCCGCCGCCTGGGCGAGCGCCGCCGCGAACCGGCCGCCCGGCACCTGCCGTGCCACCGCACGAGCGTCCGCCATCGTGTCCACATCGGACAGGACCGGCAGCGTCCGCACCTCCAGCCCGCGCAACGCCTCCAGCGTCAGCGCACCCGTGTCGGCACGCGACATGGGCACGTCGCGCAACACCGCGGCCCGCAGCGGATCGCGCAGCCCGAGCGCCCACCAGCCGCCGTCCAGCGCGAACCCGAGCGCCGCCTCCCCGAACTCGGCGCACGACTCCAGCAGCGACGGCGTCACCTGCGGCGTGTCCATCCCGATCTGCAGCACCGGCATCCGGAACCGCGCGATGTCGGCGTGCGCGTGCACGAGCCGCTCGGCGAACGAGGTACCGCGCTGCGGGACGACCACGCACTCGGCCAGAGCGTCGCGGACGTCCTCACGCCGCACCACCCCGGCCAGTGCTACCACGGGCACGGCACCGGGCGTGTCCAGAGCGGCCGAGATCGTGTCCAGCAACGAAGCCGCGGCCACGTCCGCCGCCTCCTCGGCCGACAGCGGCGGGCACAGCCGCGTCTTGACCTGTCCCGGCACCGGCGACTTCGCCATGATCAGCAGGCAGAACCTCATCGCAGCACCCCCGCCATGTCCCGTGCCGCCCGCATCGTGCCGCGCACCGAGCCCGACACCTTCGACCGCGTGCCGGCCGCACGGGGCCGATAGGCCACGTCGACCTCGCGCACCCGCCAGCCCGCCTCCGCCGCCCGCACCAGCAGTTCCAGCGGATAGCCGAAGGCGCGGTCCTGGACGTCGAGCGCCAGCAACGCCTCCCGCCGGCACACGCGCAGCGGTGCGATGTCGTGCACGTCCAAACCCCTGCGCCGCAACAGGGACGCGATCACGGCATTGCCGGCCCGCGCGTGCCACGGCCACACGCCGGCGTGCACGGGCCTTCGCCGGCCGACCACGAGGTCGGCATCGGCCAGCAGCGCGGCCATCGCGGGCAGTTCGGCCAGGTCCAGTGAACCGTCCGCGTCGGCGAACGCCACCAGGTCCGAGGTGGCCGCGAGCAGACCGGTGTGCACGGCGGCGCCGTAGCCGCGCTTCGGCTCGTGCACGACCAGGGCGCCGCACGCGGCAGCTACCTCGGGCGAACCGTCGGACGACCCGTTGTCCACGACGATCGCGCGGTGTCCGGGAGGCAGGGCGGCGAGGACCGCGGGCAGTGCGGCGGCCTCGTCCAGGCAGGGCAACACGACATCCATGGGTCCACCCTGGACCATGGGAAAGTGTTGTGGTGCTTACGGAATTGTGACGCACGAAGGAGTTCTTACGATTGTCTTGCGAGGCCTGCCGACACCCGGCCGACCCCCTAGGTTGGGCGCGGTGCGTCTAGTCATCGCAGGGCTGCTCGTCGCTGCCGCCATCATCATCGGGGTCGTCGTCAACGTCAACGACCCCGGCGTCCTGTTCGCCGCCGCGGCACCGCTCTTCGGCGACTGGCAGCCGCACCTCGGTCCCGGCACGCCCGTGGCGGTCCTGATCGCGTTCCTCGTCGTCGCCAAGGGGCCCGAGCTGGCGAGCCACCGGTTCGCGCTGCCGATCGCCTACGTGGCGGCGACGGCGTGGACGTTCTCGCTCGCGATGATCGACGGCTGGAACCGGTTCGTCACCAGGCTCACGACCGAGGACGAGTACCTGCACGAGGTTCCCGGCGTCACGGACATCCCCGCGATGCTGCGCGGGTTCGCCGCGCGCATCCCGGACTTCCAGCCAGACTCGTGGACCACGCACGTCTCCGGACATCCGCCGGGCGCGCTGCTCACGTTCGTCGCGCTCGACCGCATCGGTCTCGGCGGGGGAGCGGCGGCGTCGATCTTCTGCGTCCTCGTCGGTTCGCTGGCGGTGGTGGCGATCCCCAAGGCCATCGGCACCAACGCGGTGCTGCCGTTCCTCGTGTTGTTCCCCGGTGCGGTGTGGGTCGGGGCGTCCGCGGACGGCATGTTCATGGGCGTGGCGGCCCTCGGCGTCTACCTGCTCACCCGGTGGCCGCTGCTGGGCGGCGTCGTGCTCGGCTGGTGTCTGTTCCTGTCCTACGGGCTGGTGTTGCTGGCCCCGCTCGCGATCGTCGCGGTCGGCAGGAGGATCGGCTGGGCCGTCGCGGGCGCGCTCGCGGTCGTGGCGGCGTTCGCGATCAGCGGGTTCTGGTGGCTCGACGGCTACGAGCTCGTGAAACTCCGCTACTACCAGGGCATCGGCGACACCAGGCCGTACTGGTACTGGGCGTGGGCGAACCTCGCGGCACTCGCGCTGGTGATCGGTCCGGCCGGGATCAAGGGACTGCGCAAGGACAAGTGGGTCATCGCCGCCGGAATCGCGATCCTGGCGGCGGACCTGTCCGGCCTGAGCAAGGCCGAGACCGAGCGGATCTGGCTGCCGTTCGCGATCTGGCTGCTCGCCGGCACGGCCCGGCTGGACAAGCGGTGGCTCACCGCCCAGGCCGTCACGGCCCTGGCGGTGAACCACCTGGTGCTCACGAACTGGTGACCGGCTCCCGCTGCGAGGCGGAGGCGAACTCCCGCACACCTTCCTCGAAGCCGACCCGGGCCTCGAAGCCCAGCACGTCCAACGCCTTCGCGGGCGACGCCACGACGTGCCGGACGTCGCCCGGCCGCGCCCCGCCCACGATCTCCGGTGTCGGTCCGCCGCACGCGTCGGCCAGCGCGAACGCCAGGTCACCGATCGTGTGTGGGGTGCCGGAGCAGACGTTGACGGCCTCGAAACCGGGGCGCGGGGAGGCCAGCGCCAGCGCGTTGGCCCGAGCCACGTCGGTGACGTGCACGAAGTCGCGCCGCTGCCGCCCGTCCTCCATCACCCGCGGTGCGACGCCGTTCTGCAGCGCGGACCGGAAGATCGACGCCACCCCCGCGTACGGGGTGTCGCGCGGCATCCGCGGGCCGTAGACGTTGTGGTACCGCAGAGCCCACACGCTGCCGCCGGTCTGCCGGGCCCACGCCAGCGCGAGGTGCTCCTGCGCCAGCTTGGTCGCCGCGTAGGTGCTGCGCGGCTCCAGCGGGGCGTCCTCGGGCACCAGTTCGGACACCACGAAGTCACCGCAGAAGCAGCGCGGCTCGTACATGCCGGCGGCCACGTCCGCGGCGGTCCGCTCGGCCCGCACGATCCCGTGCGAGAGGCACCGGTAGCGCCCCTCGCCGTAGACGACCATCGACGACGCCAGCACCAGCCGCGACACCCCGGCCCGGTGCATCTCGGCCAGCAGCACCGCCGTGCCCAGGTCGTTGTGACGGGCGTAGGAGGGCGCGTCGAACGGATCCACGCCGTGCCCGACCATCGCCGCCTGGTGGCACACGGCGTCCACTGTGGACAGCAACGGCCGCAGCGCGGCGGCGTCGGTCACGTCACCGACGACGAGTTCGTGTTCCAGCGAAGGAACAGTGCCGTGTGCTTCGGGCAGCAACGCGTCGAGCACCACGCATTCGTGGCCCTGGGAGGTCAGCTCGTCCGCGACGTGCGACCCGATGAACCCGGCCCCGCCAGTGATCAGTACTCGCATGGACCGACCGTAGGACCGGACCGCGGGGGAGCGCGCCGTCAGACCCCATCACGTCATGACTTCGTAAGAGCTGGCAGCTCCACGACGAACCGCGCGCCACGGGGGAAGCGGTCCTCGACCCACACCCGGCCCCGATGACGCTGCACGTGCTCGCGCACCAGCGCGAGCCCGAGCCCGCTGCCCGAGTCGTCTCCCCGGCTGCCGGGCCTGCCCCGCGCGAACCGCTCGAAGATCTGCTCCCGCAACGCTTCCGGCACACCCGGCCCGTCGTCCTCGACCTCGACGCGGGCCCGGTCGCCCGCCCTGCTCACCGCCACGAAGATCGCGCCGCCCGCGTGCCGTTCGGCGTTCTCCACGAGGTTCGCGAGAACCCGGTCCAGCCGCCGCCGGTCCCCGAGCACCCGCACCGGGCCCGCCTCGACCGGCACCGCGCTCCAGCGGGTCGCGATCACGTTGCGCACCAACGCGCTCAGGTCGAGCTCCTCCGGCTCGTAGTCGTCGGTCTGGTCGGCGCGCGAGATCTCCAGCAGGTCCACGACCATCCGCGCGAACCTGTCGACCTCCGAGGTCAGCAGCTCCAGCGCGGTCCCGGCGGTGCCCGGCAGGTGGTCACGACGCCGGCGCAGCACCGCGCCCGCGTTCACCATCGTCGTCAGCGGCGACCGCAGCTCGTGCGAGACGTCCGAGGCGAACCGGGCGTCCCGCAACGCCCTCTGCTCCAGCGCGTGCGCCGTCGAGTTGAACTTCGCCGCCAGCGCCGCGAGGTCCGGATCGTCCTGGTCGGGCAGCCGGGCGTGCAGATCACCGCCCGCGATCCGGCCCGCCGCGCAGTTCAGCTCCGCCAGCGGTTTCAGCGCCCGTTTCGACGCCCACGAACCCAGCGCCGCCCCGAGCAGCGCCGAGCCGATCGTGCCGGCGATCAGCACCGCGCTCAGGAACGCGAACGTGCGGTTGAGCTGCTGCAACCCGAACAGCTCGACGTAGACGGCGTCGCCCGCCACCGGCCGCGCGACGGCGAGCATCGGCAGGCCGTCCACGGTGATCCGCTCCGTGGCCGGCGGGTGCTCCACCAGCCCGGCCGGCAGCTGGGACGGCTCGACCTTGCGGCCCGCCCACACCAGGCCCTCGTGGCTCAGCACCAGGATCGACGAGTCGGGCCCGGTGGTGAGGCCGGTCAGCAGCTCGTCGAGACCGGGAGAGGCGAGCGACCTCTCGACCAGCCGCACGTTGACCTCGGCCTGCCGCGTCGCGCTCGCCTCACGCTGCCTCAGCATGTAGCCGGAGGCGAGGTTCCAGGTGGCGAACGCCAGCACGCTCGTGACGACCAGCAGGCCGAAGCCGAACGAGAGGGTGACCCGGCAGCGCAGCGTCAGTCTCACGAGCGGATCCGATAGCCGGTGCCGCGCACGGTGAGAAGCAGCTCCGGATCGTCCGGGTTCGCCTCGATCTTGCGGCGAAGTCGTCTTATGTGCACGTCGAGCAACCGGGTGTCGCCGAAGTAGTCGTATCCCCAGACCTTTTGCAGCAACTGTTCCCGGGTGACGATTCGGCCGCCCGCACCAGCGAGTTCCAGCAACAGCCGGAATTCCGTCCTGGTGAGGTGAACGCGTTCACCCGCCCGGTGCACGAGCCCTTCCTGCGGACGGATTTCCAACGCCCCGATCCGAACTGTTTCCCGGCCCGGTCCGCGTCGGCGCAACAACGCGCGGACACGTGCGGCGAGAACGCTCGCCATCAACGGTTTCGTGACGTAGTCGTCCGCTCCCGCCTCCAGCCCGGCGATCACGTCACGGGCGTCGGTGCGCGCCGTCACCACGATGATCGGCAGGTCACCACGTGCGCGGAGGGTCCGCACTACCTCCAGGCCGTCCACGCCCGGCAGCGTGAGGTCGACCAGCACCACGTCGAACGATTCCGTCTCCAAACGGTGTAACGCCTCTTCGCCCGAACCCGCCTCGTCCACGGAGAAACCCTCATCGGACAACGCGAGGCTCAAAGCCTGCTGGATTCGCTCGTCGTCTTCGACCAGCAGGACCCGTACGCACACAACGACTCCACTGTGTGAGAGCCGCGGCGACGGCGCCTCACACAGTGGAGTGAAAGTCGATCAAACGCAAGAATATTTCGGTCTAAAATCCGGTCAGCGTGACTTTCGCCGAACGCGGGTTCGGTTCGTGAACAAGTGACTCGAACGCGCCGACGTCGTCGAACGCGAACCCGTAGGCCTTCCCGTCCACCATGTTCTGGTGCACGATCTTCGAGAAGTGGTTCGTGGTCGCGCGGGTGTAGAACTCGCTCGCGTTGTACGTCGGCTGGGTGTGGAGGAAGCCGAGCGTCGACCGGTTGAGCGCCGCGCACAGCGACCGCGAGATCGCGCCGAGCTCGTTGTTGGGTGCCGCGAGCCTGCCGTCGCAGTTGAGGATGTCACGGGTGGACGGCTGCTGGAACTCCGCGACCTGCTGGCCCGAGGTGTTGGTGAACCGCATGACCCCGCCGCTCACGCGGCCGGTGAACCGGCGGTTCGGCTCGTTCTGGAACGGGACCACGGTCAACGGCGTGTTCTGGTACGTCGACCAGACGCTGCTGACGTAGTTCGCGAAGTACGAGCTGGAGAACAGGCCCGCGTCGAGGCCCTTGCTGGGGTTCAGCACGCGCAGCCGCGTGCCGTCGGACCGGGTGTGGACCAGCCGCGCCCAGTCCCCGCCCAGCTGCTGGTGCTGGTCGAAGATGCGGTTGCGGCCGTTCGAGACGACCTGGCCGGTGCGCTTGGTCGCGCCCGCCTGGGACGTCGCCTCGACCGCGTGGGGGACCGAGAACATGTCCACCTGCGAGCTGTTCAGCCACAACCCGCCGCCGTTGTAGGTGAACTCGCTCCAGTCGAACAGGATGTCGCGGTTCGGGTCACCCGCGGCCCACGGCGCCGGTTGCACCAGGCCGCCCGGGACCAGGGAGAACTTCAGCTTGTCCCGGAAGGACATGTAGAGCCGGCCGCCGGCGAGGTTGAGCGGGATCTGCAGGGTCCGGCTGGCGCCGTTCCCGGGGCCGGGGATCGAGACGTCCGGTGCGGGGGTCGGGGGGATCCCGCCTCCGGACCAGGCGGTGAACTGGCCGTTCGCGTTCACGTACCCGAGCCGGCCGCCCATCTCGCCGAACACGTACAGGTGGACCGCGTCACCGCGGCCCGAGTTGTTCGTGACGGTGAGCGGGAGCAGGTTCGGTGGAGCCGCTTGAACAGGTGCGGACATCGTTGTCAGCCCTAGCAGGGCCGATGTCGCGAGCAGCAGGAGCTTGCGCATCGACTATCTCCTCACTGAGACAGGGTTGCGTGAGAGCGCTCTCATACCAGCGCGTCGCTGTTCATATGTCAAGAATGGTTCTCATGCGCGCACTGACGGTGGATCTTGCACGAGCCGGGTCGCTGGCCCTGACCGAACTGCCCGATCCGGTGCCGGGACCGGAGGACCTGCTGGTCGAGGGGCTGGCGATCGGCATCTGCGGGACGGACCGCGAGATCGTGCGCGGCGAGTTCGGGGTCGGCGGAACTCTCGTGATCGGACACGAGTCCCTGGGGCGTGTCGTGAGCGGTCCGGGGTTCGCACCGGGCTCGTTGGTGGCCGGGGTGGTCCGCAGGCCCGACCCGGTGCCGTGCGTGGCGTGTGCGCGCGGGGAGTTCGACATGTGCCGGAACGGGCAGTACACCGAGCGCGGCATCACCGGGCTCGACGGTTACGGCTCGACTTTGTGGACAGTGCCTGCCGCTTATGCAGTGGGTGTCAGCTCCTCGACCGGTGTTCTGGTCGAGCCCGCCTCCGTCGTGGTCAAGGCGTGGGAGCGGCTGGACCGGCTGGCGCTGTACCCGTTCGAGAGCGTGCTGGTGACCGGGGCCGGGCCGATCGGGCTGCTGGCGGCGTTGATCGGCGTGCAGCGGGGGCTGGACGTGCACGTGTTCGACCTGGCCGAGTCCGGGCCGAAGCCGGACCTGGTGGAGTCGCTGGGAGCCACCTACCACCGGACGTTGCCCGACTGCCCGGTGGTGATCGAGGCGACCGGTGCGCCGTCACTGGTCGCGCGGCTGCTCGGACGGGACCTGGTGTGCCTGACCGGCGTGCCGTCCTCCGAGGTGCTGCCGGCCGACCTCGGGCAGATCAACCGGGATCTGGTGCTGCGCAACGGGGTCGTGTTCGGGACGGTCAACGCGAACCCGCGCCACTACCGGGAGGCCGCCGCGGTCCTGGACCGGGCGGACGACGCCTGGCTGTCCGGTCTGATCACTCGGCGGGTGCCGCTGGAGTCGTTCGCGGAGGCGTTCGAGTCGCGGCCCGGTGACGTGAAAGTGGTGCTTGAGCTGTGATCGCGGCCAGTGCCACGATCGCGGCCGCCAGGAGCAACGCCTGGTCGTAACCGTTGTGCAGCAACGGGGTGGCGATGAGCGGGCCGATGATCTGGCCCGCCGAGTAGCCGGCCGCGAGGATGGCGGCGGCCCCGGGGAAGCCGAGGTCCGCGCCGAGCTTGAGCGCGGTGGCGGCGATGCCGATGAACGTGCCGCCGAACAGCACGACCGCGATCAGGGCCGAGCCGTCGACGAGTGCCGGCAGGGCGATGCCCACGGCCTGGACGGCGAGCGCGATCGGGAGGGCGTGGCGGCGCGGCTTGATCAGGAAGGGGGAGAGGACGGCGGACAGGCCGACCAGGATCCACGCGCTGCTGCCGAGAGGGCCGCTGATGGCGGCGACGAGGAACGTCCCGGCGATGATGTAGCCGACGCCTTCGAGGGTGTAGGCGGCGAACAGGGTGCCGAACCCGCGTTTCCCGCTGCCACCGGACTGCTGCCGCGGCTCTTCTGGCCGAAGGTCCCACGCTGCGATCACGAGCAGCGCGGACACCCCCGCCGCCGCCCACCAGGCGGCCTGCCACTGCCCCCACACCAGCACCAGCAGCCCGGACAGCGCGATCCCGGCCCCGACCCCGCTCATGCCCCAGCCCGGCTTCGCGTTCACGGCCGCGACGAACACCAGCGCGCTCGCCACTCCGGCCAGCAGCCGGAGCACGAACCACGCCGCCATCCCGTGCGTCAGCGGCATCCCGGCGAGCGTGGCCACGAGCAGCACGAGCGCGACACGGTTCGTGGTGCGCGACGGCGCTCGCACGACGGTAACGAGCGCACCGACGAAGTAGCCCAGGTAGTTGGCGGTGGCCAGCGACGCGGCCGACACGGCCGGCAGCCCTGCCTGAACGGTCATCAGAGGCAGGATCGGCGTGTAGGCGAACCGCCCGATGCCCATGGCCGCCGCCAGCGCCGCCGCGGCCCGGACGTTCACAGCCGGCCGGGGTCGTTCGGGTGGGGCTGCACGGCGGTGACGTCGAACTTCATCCACGGGCTCAACGGAAGCGTGCCGAGCACGTGAGCGTGGAGGTCGGCCTCGTCCTCGGCGCGCCACAGGCCGACGCTGCGCAGTTCGCCGACCGGGCGCCACAGCCGGACGAGGTTGCCGCTCGTGGTGAGTTCCCCGGCCCGCACCGCTTCGGCCGCGCGACGCGAGTCCACTTCGGACTGGGGTGTGCCGTCCGGGATCGTGGTGGTGATCTCGACGATGAACTCTCTCATGACCTCATCGTCCGACCGGGGCGCCGCGGATGCCACGACCGGCTTTCTCCTGCGTGAGAGCCTGAGGCTCCTAGGATGAGCGCGTGGAACTGCGTCAACTCCGGTACTTCCTCGCGGTCGCCGAAGAGCTGCACTTCGGCCGGGCCGCGGCTCGGCTGCTGATCGCGGGGCCGTCGTTGTCGCAGCAGATCAAGGCGCTCGAACGGGACCTCGGCGTGCCGCTGTTCGCCCGCGACCGCCGCACCGTGGCGCTGACGTCCGCCGGTGCCGCGCTGGTCCCGGAGGTGCGGGCGCTGCTGGACCGGGCCGACGAGCTGCAACGGCACGCGCGGCAGCTGTCCGGGTCGCGGCCGGTGCGGATCGGGTACGTGAACTGGCTGCCGCCGGACCTGACCGCCCGCACGGCCGGGGTCGCGCAGCTCTACGTGGACGCGTGGGTCGTGCCGTCGCACCAGCAGGCGGCGCGGGTGGCGGACGGCAGCCTCGACCTGGCCGTGTGCTGGATCCGCAGGACCGAGGCCGCGCAGCTCGGCCTCAAGGCGCAGCTGCTCGGTGCCGACCGGCTCTACGCGGTGGCCGTGGGCACGGACACGAGCCCGGTCAGGGCGAAGGACATCTCGGTCCTGGTCGACGACGACGTGACGTCGTGGCAGTCCTGGAACGACTACGCCGAGGAGTTCGCCGAGGACACGGGGTGCCGTGTACGGCGCATCCACAACGGCGCGATCACCGGACCGGCCTTCTTCGACCACGTGCGGGTGTGCACGACACCGGTGCTGAACTCGCCGAAGGGGCAGACCACGCCGTTGCCGCCGGACCTCGTGGCACGGCCCGTCGTCGACCCCGAGGTGCTGTGGACCTGGTCGCTGGTGCGCCGCGAGGACGAGGAGCGCGCGGACGTCGTCGCCGCGGCCGACGCGATCGTGCGGAACGTGGGCGACCTCGGCCTGGGCCGTGCCTGGCTGCCCTCGGACGACCCCTACCGCGCTCTGGGAGGCTGAGCCTCACACGTTGGAGGAAAGGCGTCGCAATTCCGTGAAATGAAGCCGGTTCGCGGGTGGTTGTGGCTGTCAGATCCGCTACTCCTCCTTCGAAAGCGAGCAGGACAATGACCAGCAAGGTGGCAATCGTCACGGGAGCGTCGCAGGGAATTGGCGCGGCACTCGTTCCCGCTTATCGCAAGCTCGGCTATTCGGTTGTCGCGGTCTCGCGTTCCATCGAGAACTCGGACGACCCGGAGGTGCTCGCCATTCGCGCCGACCTCTCGAAGACCGGTGAGGGCGCGCGGGTCGTGCGGGAGGCGCTGGCGCGGTTCGGCCGCGTCGACTCGCTCGTGAACAACGCCGGCATCTTCGTCGCCAAGCCCTTCACCGAGTACACCGACGAGGACTTCGCGACCGTCACGGCCACGAACCTCGTCGGGTTCTTCGACGTCACCCGCAGCGCGGTGGCGGCGATGGAGGCGAACGGCGGCCACGTCGTGAACGTGTCCACGAGCCTCGTCGACCACGCGCTGTCGGCCGTGCCGTCAGCCCTCGCGTCGCTGACCAAGGGCGGTCTCAACGCCGTCACCAAGTCGCTCGCGGTCGAGTACGCGGCGCGCTACATCCGCTTCAACACGGTCGCGCTCGGCATCATCAAGACGCCGATGCACGCCCCGGAGACCCACGAGGCGCTCGCCGGGTTGCACCCCGTCGGCCGGATCGGTGAGATCTCCGAGGTGGTCGACGCGGTCACCTTCCTGGAACAGGCCGGCTTCGTCACGGGCGAGGTCCTGCACGTCGACGGCGGCCAGAGCGCGGGGCACTGACATGATCATCGAGAACGTCATGGACCGGTGGAAGGCCGCCGTGGACGCCCACGACCCCGAGGGCGTGGCCGCGAACTTCACCGAGGACGCCATTTTCCAGGGCCTGCGCCCCTACGGAGTGGGCAGGGCCGCTGTCGCCGAGTACTACGATTCCCAGCCCGTCGGGCTGAGAGCCGAGTACAAGGTTCTGGAAACGCGCCGGCTGGCCGAAGATCTGGTTCTCGGCTATTTGAACGTCGATTTCTCGTTCATCGACCGGCCGACGCTCAACGTCCATCTCAGCGTGCTGGTGAAGGGAGACCTGATCGCGCACTACCAGGTCTCCCGGCTCACCTAGCAGCGTCGTGGCCCGGAAGGTTGCCCGCCAACCTTCCGGGTCGCCACTAGACCTCGCCGCGCCACTGCCAACTCTCTCGCCGTGCAACGCCCGGCAGCCCTTCACGCCCGGTGCACCACAACAACAACTCGGCTGGGTCGGCATGTTCCGGCGCATCAGGGAACAGTCGCTCGACCACCGGCGCGCAATGCTCCGGAGCCGGCTGCCACGCCACGCCCAGCGCACGCGTCATGTCATGTGTGTGCATGGTCAGCTCCGTGACGCCCATCGCGGCGAAGCCCGCCGCGTCGGACGTGCCCCACGGGTGCCACCCCCGCGCGTCCGGTGTGGCGGTGGCGACGGCGCGGGACAGCAGCGTGGCGGTGGTCGCGACGCCCTCCAGGCAGTGCTCCAGCGGCAGGCCGGGACGGAGCGTGCCGAGCAGGCTGGTCCAGCGGTGTTCGGCGCCGCTGGTCAGCAGGGCTGTGTAGCCGAGCAGGCCCTCGACGACGTGGTCCAGGGTCGTGCGGCAAGACCACTGCAGTCCGTGCGCATAGCGGGCGAAGGCGTCGTCCGGCACCGTGCCCAGCACACGCACGCAGTCCTGTGCCGCCGCGTCGAGCAATGCGGGCCAGTCCGCCTCAGGCCTTCGCACGCAACAGCTCCACGATCCGTGCCCAGCCGTCCGCGCCGTGTCCGGCCTCGACCGCCCGCCGCGCGTAGTCGTGCAGCAACCGCGGCAGCGCCGGGTCGACCTCCCGGACCTCGCTGGCGTGCACGAGGTGCTCCAGGGTCGCGAGGTGCACGTCCAGCGTGGCGTCCGAACCGGGGTAGCTGCCCGCGTCGACCTGCGTGGCATAGCCGGCGACGAACCCGGCGACCGGGCCGAGCCAGCGGGTGGCCAGCGGCGTGAAGTGCGCGGCGGTCGAGCCGTCGGCGGTGACGAGTGCGGTGGCGTGCAGCCAGCCGGTGAGCGTGGCCCACATGATGCCCAGCAGCGCGGTGTCGTAGAGCGCGGCACGGCCGGGTTCGGCGCCGAGGTTGATCGGCTCGGCGAGCGCGGACAGCAGGTCCGACGCCGCAGCGAACGCGTCCTGGTCGCCGCTGTAGAGGATCATCGAGCGCGGGTCGCCGATGCCGGGTGGTGTGGTCATGATGCCGCCGTCGACGTAACGCACGCCCTCCGAAGCCAGCTGCGTGGCCAGTGAGCGGGCCTGCTCAGGTGATCCTGAGGTGAGGTTGACCAGGGTGCGGCTGGACAGCGCGGGGTCGAGGATCCCGGTCAGTGCCGGGTAGTCGAGCACGCAGGCGGCCACCACGGGCGCGGAACGCTGGGCTTCCGCAGCGGAAGCGGCGGCGACGGCGCCCTGGGCCACCAGCGGCGCGGTCTTGGCGGCCGAGCGGTTCCAGACCGTGACGCGGTGGCCGGCGCGCAGGAACGCGGAAGCGAGAGCCGAGCCCATCTGGCCGAGGCCGAGCACGGCAACGTCGGAGTGCATTGTTGTTGTCCCCCAAGGGTTCGTGACTGACAACGCTCACCCTCGCAAGCCACCGGGACAACCGACAGTGGCAGGAATGCCGATATTCGAACGTTTGCTGCCACTAGCCTTGCGGGCATGGGCACGGTGGCGATCCTGGTGACCGACGACGACGCACCCTCCAACTGGGACGTCTACGAGGCCGGCCTGGCCTGCGTGGTGTTCGGCATCGACCACAGCGACCTCGCCGACCCCTGGTACGAGCTGCGGCTGTGCGGGCTGAACCCCGCCGCGCCACGGGCGAAGCACGGCTGGACGCTCAACCCTGAACACGGTCTGGAAGGACTGCACGGCGCGGACACGATCCTCGTCCCGTCGGTGCCGCAGGCGGTTCTCGACGGGACGGCACCGCTGGATCCGTTGCTGGTCAAGGAACTTCAGGACGCGTCGGCCAACGGCGTGCGCATCGCAGCGCTGTGCAACGGCGCGTTCGTGCTCGCCGAAGCCGGTCTGCTGGACGGCCGCCGCGCCACCGCGCACTGGTCCTACACCGACCGCCTGGCCCGCCGGTATCCACAGGTCCAGGTCGACGGCGAAGTGCTCTACATCGACGACGGCGACGTCCTCACCAGCGCGGGCGCCGCGGCAGGGCTCGACCTGTGCCTGCACCTGGTGCGCCAGGACTTCGGCGCGCACGTGGCCAACCAGCTCGCCCGCAGGCTGTGCGTGCCCGCGCACCGCACCGGCGGCCAGGCCCAGTTCGTCACCCGGCACGTCCCGGACACCGACGACGACAGCGTCGCGCCGGTGCTGGAGTGGGCAGCGCGGCACCTGGACCGCCCGCTGACCGTGGCCGGCCTCGCGCGCAGAGCCGGGATGAGCGAGCGCACCTTCTTCCGCCGCCTGTACGAGGCCACCGGCAGCACGCCGTTGCGGTGGCTGCTCGCCCAGCGAATCGCCCACGCCCAGTCGCTGCTGGAGAAGACCCCGCTGTCGGTGGAACAGGTCGCGCAACGCTGTGGCCTGGGCACCGGCACGAACCTCCGACGCCACTTCACCACGCACGTCGGCGTCACGCCCACCGACTACCGGCGCGCCTACCACGCTTGAACACTGCGATCAGGGAACCGACCGCGAGTGTCGTCACGCGTGATCTGCCTGCTCGCGTGCGGGGCCTGACCACGTGACGCCCAAGCCGGTGCCGCCCTGCGCGGAGAGCTTTCGTGTCGCATGACCGCACGAAAGCTCCCCGCGTGCGGTCATGCGACCAGCAGGGACATCAGCGGCGAACTGCAGCCGCGTCAGTGCCTGCGCGGCTCCCGGCCGAACGGCGACTTGGGTCGCTCGAGGTCGGGAGCCTTCGGGATCGGCATGGTCACCGGGGTGTCCGCGGTGATCGTGATCGGCTCCCCGTGGTGCCTCGTGGTCAGCTCGGTGCCGTCCACGATCCGGTAGGTGGCCCCGGCCTCGCTCACGTCCACCGAGATCCTCGTGCCCTGGAAGGACATCCGGAACGAGAAGCGGGTCAGCTCGTCCGGCAGCCGCGGCGCGAACGTGAGCTCGCCGCCGTGGTCGCGCATCCCGCCGAACCCGGCCACCAGTGCCGTCCACGCACCCGCCAGCGAGGCCATGTGCAGGCCGTTGGTGACGTTCTCGTGCAGGTCGTGGAGATCGGTGAACGCGGCCTCGACCAGGTAGTCGTACGCGAGCCCGAGATGCCCGACCTCGGCCGCCAGCACCGCCTGCGTGCCCGCCGACAACGACGAGTCGCGCACCGTGCGGGCCTCGTAATAGGCGAAGTTGCGCGCCTTCTCCTCGTCGGTGAACGCGTCACCGCGCACGTGCATGGCGAGCACCAGGTCCGCCTGCTTGATCACTTGGTGGCGGTACAGGTCGAAGTACGGGAAGTGCAGCAGCAGCGGGTACTTGTCCTGCGGGGTGTTCTCGAAGTCCCACTCCGCGTGCTTGGTGAAGTTGTCCGCCTGCGGATGCACCCGCAGCATCTCGTCGTACGGGACCGCCATCGCGTCCGCGGCACTGCGCCAGCCCGCGATCTCCTCTTCCGTCACGTCGTACTGGTTCCGCTCGGCGGCGTCGGCGGCGGCCCACAGGTTCTGCTGGGCGATCAGGTTGGTGTAGACGTTGTTGTCGACGATCGCCGAGTACTCGTCCGGACCTGTCACGCCGTCGATGCGGAACCCGTCGTGCGGGTCGTGGTGCCCCAGCGACATCCACAGCCGTGCGGTCTCCACAAGGATTTCGGTGGCTTCGCAACGGTCGAAGTCCTCGTCGCCGGTGGCGTTCAGGTACTGCTGGATGGCGTACGAGACGTCGCCGGAGACGTGGAACGCCGCGGTGCCCGCCGGCCAGTACGCGCTGCACTCGGCGCCGTTGATCGAACGCCACGGGAACGCGGCACCTTTGAGCCCCAGAACTTTCGCCCGTTCCCGCGCTTTGTCCAAAGTGGCGTGACGCCAGCGCAGCGCGTCGCGGGCCGCGTCCGGGACCGTGTAGGTGAGCACCGGGAGCACGAACATCTCGGTGTCCCAGAACGCGTGGCCGTCGTAGCCCGGTCCGGTGAGGCCCTTCCCGGGGATGGCGCGGGACTCGCCGCGCGCCCCGGCCTGCAGGACGTGGAACAGCGCGAACCTGATCGCCTGCTGCAGCTGGTCGTCGCCCTCGATCTCGATGTCCGCGACTTCCCAGAAGTCGTCCAGGAACGCCCTCTGCTCCTGGAGGAGCCCTTCCCAGCCCGTCTGGCAGGCACCGGCGAGCGCGGCCTCGACCTGGGCCCGGAGCGCGGGGGTCGACCGCTGGCCGGACCAGCCGTAGGCGAGGTACTTCGTGAGCTTCAGGCAGCCGCCCGCGGGCACGTCGACGGCTGCGGTGAACCGGGCGAGGTCGTCCTCGGCACGGATCTCCGTGCGGGTGTCGACTCCGTCGACGTCGATCTCGTGGTCCATCGCGGCGGCCATGCGCAGGCCGGACACCTTGGTGTGGTGGCACAGCACGGCCCGCGTCTTCTCGGCCATCGTGAAGTCGTTGACCAGCGGGGAATCCAGTGCGGCGGCGACACGGGGGTCGTTGCTGCGGCTCTTGGTCGGCTCGTTGGCGAGCAGGTCGGACTGGACGACGAGCTGCAGGTCGTCCATCGGCTCGACCTCGTACCGGATGGCCGCGACCGCGCGCTGCGTGAACGACACGAGCCGTTCACTGCGCACGATCACACGCCTGCCCGTCGGCGACTCCCAGACCGTGCGGCGGCGCAACGTGCCGGAGCGGAAGTCGAGGGTGCGTTGATGCTCGACGGCGTTGCCGTAGCGCATGTCCAGCGGCTCGTCCTCGACCAGCAACCGGATGATCTTGCCGTCGGTCACGTTGACGACGGTCTGGCCCGCCTCGGGGTAGCCGTACCCACCCTCCCCGTACGGCAGCTGGTGCTCTTCGTAGAAGCCGTTGAGATAGGTGCCGGGCAGGCCTCTCGGCTCGCCCTCGTCCAGACTGCCGCGCAGGCCGATGTGGCCGTTGGACAGCGCGAACGTCGACTCGGTCTGGTGCAGGTGGTCCACGGAGAGGCCCTGCCAGCGCAGCTGCCACGGTTCGACGGCGTAGCTCATGACAGCAGCTCGTCGAGCTCGTCGACGACCACGTCGGCGCCGCCGGCCTTGAGCGCCTCCGCCTGGTTGCCGCGGTCGACGCCGACGACGAACCCGAACCCGCCGTCGTGCCCTGCCTTCACGCCCGCGAGCGCGTCCTCGAAGACGGCGGCGTTCCCGGGCGCGGTCCTGAGTCTTCTGGCGCCCTCGACGAACGAGTCCGGTGCCGGTTTGCCCCGCAGGTTCGACGCGGTGATGACGTTGCCGTCCACCAGTGCGTCGACGTAGTCGAGCAGGTTGCCCGCCCGCAGCACGCGCATGGCGTTGGCGGACGACGTGACGACGCCGATGGGCATTCCCGCTTCCCTGGCCGCCTTCAGGTAGTCGACCGAGGCCGGGTACGGCGTGATGCCCTGCTCGTCGATGATCGAGTTGACCAGGTCGTTCTTCTGGTCCCCGATGCGGCGGACCTCGTCCTCCGTCGGCGTGAGGCCGCGTGAGGTCAAGAAGCTGCGGACGCCGTCGTAGCGCGGCTTTCCGTCCACGTAGGCCAGGTAGTCCTGTTCGCTGAACGGCTGGCCCATGGCCTCGAACGCCTGCCGCCACGCCTGGCGGTGCAGCACGGCGGTGCTGGTGAGCACGCCGTCGAGGTCGAAGAGCAGCGCTGTGATCTTCTCCGGGATGCCGAGGCTCATGTCTCGATCATGCACCCGTCTCGCCGACATCGGCGCGTTCCTCCGCGAGCCGTTCGTCCAGCGGTCGTGGGTGCGCCTGCTCGTACTCGGTCATCCCGTACTTGGTGGACTCGGCCCAGCCTTCCTCCGGCTCGGTCTCCACCGGGTCGTGCCCGAGGTTGTCCTCGTCCAGACCCTCGAAGTCCTCTGTGTTCTCCTGGACGTACGCGCCGCGTTCTTCGCTCATGAGCTTCCCAGTACCCAGTTCGGCGCTATCCGATGCTTTGGCCGACCAGCGAGCCGATGGCGTACGTGACGCCCATGGCGATCAGCCCGCCCGCGATGTTGCGGACGACCGCCCGCCGTTTGCCGGCGCCGCTGAGCCTCGCGCTGACGAAACCGGTCAGGGCGAGGGTGAGGACCGCGGCGGCGACCGTGATCGGTACGCGCAGGCCGGTCGGGGTGAAGGCGATCGCGGCGAGGGGGAGGAGCGCGCCGATGGTGAACGCGATGAAGCTCGCGATGGCCGCGCCCCACGGGTTCGTCAGCCCGTCCGGGTCGATGTGGAGCTCGGCCTCGGCGTGGGCGGCCAGCGCGTCGTGCTCGGTGAGCTGCCTGGCGACCTCTCCCGCGGTCTCCTCGTCGAGGCCTTTGTCCTTGTAGATCTCCTTGAGTTCTTCGAGCTCCTGCTCTGGCGTGTCCCGGAGCTCTCGGCGCTCCTGGGTGAGGAGGGCGCGTTCGGCGTCGCGCTGGCTGCTGACGGACACGTACTCGCCGCTGGCCATGGACATGGCGCCCGCGAACAGGCCGGCGAGGCCCGCGACGAGGATCTGGGCGCGGTCCGTGGTGGCGCCCGCGACGCCCACCACGAGGCTGGCGGTCGACACGATGCCGTCGTTGGCGCCGAGAACGCCCGCGCGCAGCCAGTTCATCCGGTCGCCGGTGACCTCGTCGTGGGGCTCGTGGTGGGTCATTCGCGCAGGTTAGCGCCGGTCTCGCGGGGTGCGGGGCGGCACGCCGCAGTACCGTTCGGGCTCTGCTGAACGGGTGAGTTCTGCCTGGTCAGGCGGTGGAGGTTCATTTTTTGTCAGACCCCCGTGGCAGCATGTCGAACAGGTGTTCGTGTGCGTGCTAGAGGAGGTCAGTTCCCGATGCAGATCGAACCCAACCGCTGGCCAGGCCGCGTGGTCCCGTCCACCGGTTCCGACGTCGACGTCGCCGTCGAGTCGCTGTGCGTGCGCGCCTCGTGGGCCGACGCCGACCGCCGCTGGGTGCGGCGCCTTCTCGAGCCGTGGTTCAGGGCGGGCTGGAGCGTCGACGCCCTGCTCGTGGCCATCGACAAGAAGCCGGACGGCACCAGCCAGGGCCGCCCCCGTTCCCGCGCGCAGGTCGCACACGAGTTCCTGCGGGCCCGCCTGCGCACCTGGACGGCGGACGGCGCGGGCCTCGCCAAGCCGCCGCTGACGGGCGTCTCCCTCGGCGAGTGGTACCGGGTGAACCGGCGCAACGCCGCGCTGAACGCGCCTCGCCGGGGCGTCGGCCTCACCTCGCAGGGCCGCCAGGCGCAGGCGGAGACGCGCGCCCTCGCCCACCGGCGCGACCCGGTGGAGCGCAGCCGCGAGAAGGGCCGTCGCCGGCAGGAGGTGCTCGACAGCCTGCTCGTGCCGGGGCAGGAGGTGCCGTCGTTCGCCGACTCGTGGCGGCTGGTCGCCGAGCTCATCCCGGTGCAGCGCGTGTGCTCGGCCTGCGGGCACGTGCGGAACGAGGTGTCACGGCAGGCGCACCGCGTCGCCTAGGGCGTGTCCCGTGAGTCCGTTCGATGAGAGTCACGGTCGAGAGACCCGGAGGCGGTGCCGCCGCGACGGCCTCATACCGGGCGTATTCGGGCGTTGCGGCGGTGCCGCCTCCGGGGCCCTCGGCCGCGACTGTCGCGGACGAGACTCACGGGACACGCCCTAGGGCCCGGGTGTGCCTTCCGCACGATCACGAACATCGGCCCCTGCCGGCCGAGAAGGGCGTTCTACCTGCGACTTCGGCCAATGGTGGTTGAAGCCGGCCCATGCCGGGAACACGGAACGAGTTTCTTGTTTCCGATGTGAGGGGCCGACATGCTCGAAGTCACGCCGATGGCTGCCGAGGTCATCAACGAGCTGACGTCACAGACAGAGGGCACCGCCGAAGACGTCGGCCTGCGTTTCGCCCTGGCCACCGAGCAGGACAGCCAGGCGGCACTGGAGCTGTCGCTCAGCGAGGCCGTCGACGGCGACGAGGTGGTGGCCGCCCCCGCGGGCGCCAAGGTCATTCTGGAACCGGCGGCCGCCCAGTACCTGGAGGACAAGGTCCTCGACGTGCGGCAGGACGACGAGGGCAACCCGGCCTTCGCGATCGCCCGCCAGGAGCGGTCCGGTTGAGATTCTTCATCAGGTGGGATCAACGGTGATCCCCTGACGTGCGAATCGGGCCGGACCCCTCCGTGAGAAGGGTGTCCGGCCCGAAACGCGAGAGCCCCGATCAGGGGATGGTCAGCACCTGACCGGGGTGGATGAGGTCCGGGTTCGCGATGCCGTTGGCGGACGCGATCTCGCCGTAGCGGTTGCCGTCGCCGTAGAAGCGCTCGGCGATCGCCCAGAGCGTGTCGCCGCCGGCGACGGTGTGGGTCTGCACGGCCGGAGCGGCGGGCGCGGCCGGCGCTTCCTCGGCCGGAGCGGGAGCAGCCGCCTCGGGGGAGGGCTGCGGCGAGTCGGTGTTGGTGTTGGAGGCCCACTTCGCGCCGCCGTCACCGCCGAACAGGACCAGGTTCCTGTCGTCCTGCAGCACCAGGCGCGCGCCCTCGTTGCCCTGCGTGCCGGTGGACCACACGGCGTTGTCGTCGCTCGTGTAGAGCACGAAGTTGCCGTCGTCCTGCAGCGCGGCCCGCACCGCGCCCTTGCCGTCGGTGCCGCTGGCCCACACCGTGCCGGTGTTCTCCGACAGGACCAGGTTGCCGTCGGACTGCAGGGTCAGCATGTACCCGTTGACGCTGGTCAGCTGCTGGCCGCGGGTGAGTTCCTGCCCGGCTTGCAAGGTGTCCACAACAAACTCCACTTCGGACGATGACGACCGCCCGAACCGGCGGCGCCCGAAGCGGAACCTAGCCAGGCCACCGTGGTCGCGCCGGGCCAGCGGCGCACGTGCACCCGAGGGAGTGAAAAACGCCCCCCGCCCGAAGGCAGGGGGCGTTCGACAAGTGCGACGGTCAGCCCTCGATGCGGCGGATGCCCGAGATCGGGCCGATCGAGTCGATGTCGGCGATCTTCACCGGCACACCCTCGGTCGACGCGTGCACGGCGCGAATGCCGTCCACCGCCATCGCCACGTGGGACTGGCTCGAGTAGTAGACGATGATGTCGCCGGCCTTGACCTCGCCACGGCCGACCGGGCGACCGGCGACCGCCTGGGCGTAGCTGGTGCGGCCGATGGACACGCCCGCCGAGCGGTACGCGGCCTGGATCAGCGACGAGCAGTCCCACGAGTTCGGGCCGTTGGAGCCGTAGACGTAGGGCTTGCCGCGCTGGTCGAGCGCGAACTGCAGAGCGCGACCCGCGGTGCCCGCCGGGACGTTGATGTTCGACATGTCGCCGGTCTGCGCCAGCTGGCTCTTCACCGTGTTGCTGAGCGACCGGTACTGGGTCTGCGCCTCGGCGAGCTGCTTGTCGAGATCGGCCTTCTTCTGGTCCATCTCGGCGAGGAGCTTCTTCGACGTCTCGGTCGCCTCGTTGGCCGACTTCGTCGCCGCGTCGGCCGCGTTGACGGCGTCGGTCAGCTTCTGCAGTGCGTCCGCGTTGTCGGCCGCGAGGATGTTGATGGCCGACATGCGGTTGAGGAAGTCCTGCTGCGAGTCGCTCACCAGCAGCGCGGAGATCTGGCTGAAGTTCGCGCCGGAGTTGGTCGCCTCGGTGAGGAGGTCGACTTGACCGCGGAGGGACTCCTCGGCCTTCTGAGCGTTGGCCAGGTCGCCCTTGGCCTTGTCCAGCTCGCCCTGCTTGGCCTTCAGGTCTTCCTGGGCCTTGAGGTGGTCCTGGTTGAGCTTGGACGCCTGCTCGGACAGCTCGTTGTACTTCTTGAGCGCGTCCGCGGCGTTGGGCTGTGCGGTGGCCGGTGCCGTGGGCAGTGCCGTGGCGACGACTGCTGCCGTCGCCACGAATGCTCCACGCACGATGCGGCGTGAGGGTTGCGACACCACGTCGCGGGTCCTCCTTTTTCCTGGCAGCCGCTCCACGAGAACTACTGCGCGTAAGGCGGCAACCTTGGCGTGTGCCCCGAGTGGGTTAACTGCTGGGCCGAAGGTCTCGGACAGGTTACGGAATGACCTTGCCTTCGTCTACTACCGGGTCCCCATCAGTTCACCGGCCCGCACGCTCTCACAGTCGTCCACGTGGGTTTATCGCGGGGTGGGAGAGAAGCGTCACCCGACAACTCGGCGGATCACCGAAATGGGCCCGATCGAGTCGATGTTCGCGATCTTCACCGGCACGCCCTCGGTGGACGCGTGCACCGCTCGGGTGCCGTCCACGGCCATCGCCACGTGCGACTGACCCGAGTAGTAGATGATCAGGTCGCCCGGCGCGACCTCGCCGCGACCGACTCCGCGGCCGACCTTCGCCTGGTCGTAGGTGACGCGCGGAATCGACACGCCGGCGGCCCGGTAGGCGGCCTGCATCAGCGACGAGCAGTCCCACGAGTTCGGTCCGTTCGAGCCGAACACGTACGGCTTGCCCTGCTCGCCCAGCGCGAAGGTGAGCGCGACGCCGGCGGCGCCCGCGGGCGCGTTCACGGTGACCTTGGGGCCGGGAGCGGCCAGGGTCTGCTTCTGCGGCGCGGACAACGACTGGTACTTCGACCGCGCGGTGGACACCTGCTGTTCCATGGCGACCTTGCGGGTGGAGACGTCCGCGGCGAACTTCTCCGCGGCGGCCGCGGCGTTGGTCGCGTCGGTGCGGGCCTTCGTCGCCTCGGTCAGCGTGGCGTTCATGCGCGCCACCGCCTCGTTCTGGTCCGCGGCGATGATGTTCATCGCCTGCATGCGTTCCAGGAAGTCCTGCTGGGACGTCGAGGTCAGGAACGCCGAGAGGTCGCCCAGCCGGGCGCCCTCGAACGTCGCCTCGGTCAGCGTGTCGACCTGGCCGCGGAACTGCTCCGACTCGGCCAGCGCCTTCTTCTCGGCCTCCGTGGCGGCGACCACGATCCCGTTCGCCTTCGACAGGTCGCCCTGCGCCTTGAGGTGGTCCTGGCTGAGCTTCTCCGCCTCGCGCGTCAGGTCGTTGTAGACCTTCAGCGCGTCGTCGGCGGGTTGCGCGTGCGCCGAAGGCATCGACACCACCGTCGCGGCGATCACGGCGGCCAAAGCGGTAGTCCTTGCAGCACGGCCGGGCACGCGGCCTCCTCAGGAGTCGGAATCGGCTTCTGAGGAGGCGTACGGCCGAACGGGTGCCGGGGTTCAGCCGAGGTCGACGAGCGGTCCCTCGGCGACGAGGACGGGTGCGCCGGACTCGACGTCCACGACCTCGCCGGCGAGCGCGGGCGAGGCCGTCACCAGCGCGTCTCCCGCGGTGGCGGCCAGGACGGTCGCGATGCGTGAGGGAAAAGACACGAAGAGCAACCTAACGGCCAAAAGCGCCAAATCGGGCGGCCTCACCCGATCAGGCGGCCCGGTGTGCCTCGATCGAGGCACGGCACGCGGCGATCAGGCGGGCGGTGGCGGCGCTGTCCCCGCACCCGCAGCGGGGGCAGCGCATCGCGACGGCACCGGCGAGCTCGTCGACCACGACGCCCAGTGGCGAGTCGCAGCCCCGGCACCAGCGGTGCCGCGTGACGGGGTTGACGTGCACGGGCGACGAGACGCACTGGTGGATCCACCTCCCGTGCACGTGGCAGGTCAGGCGGTCGTCGGGCGCCAGGACGCCGTCGTCCTCCGCGTGGTCCTCTTCGACCAGTGTTGCGATGAGCGTGGCGATCATGGCGACCCTCCGATCCGGAACCTGCCTTCTACTGGGACGTCGAACCGGCGGCGACGGAATCGACACGCGCCGCCAGCTTCTTCAACGCCCACGCGCATCCGAGCCCCACGGCCGTGAGAACGAGCCACGGCGCCCAAGGCACGCCCGCCCGCGCGGCGGCGTCGAAGCCGACACCGGTGAGCAGGTTGCCGAGCAGGATCCCGACGCCCACGACCGTGTTGTAGAGGCCGTAGTGCGTCGCCACGAGCCGGTCGCCCGACAACGAGACGATCTCGTCCATCTCGAACGGGAACACCACCATCGTGCCGAGGGCCAGCAACGCCGCGCACAGCACCAGTCCGGGCCAGCCGCCGTGGATCGCCGGGAGGAAGGCCAGGCCCAGCACCGCCATCCCGGCGGCCAGAGACCGGTCAGGTCCCAGCCGGGCACGCGCCCACGCCGTCACCCGCATCTGGCCGACGACCGCCAGCACGCCCGACACGGCGAACAGCACGGCCGTCAGCACCGCCGACCCCGAGGCCAGCGGCAGCGCCAGGTAGACCTGGAACGACAGCACGTACGACCCGGTCATCGCCAGCGCGAACAGCACGAACCGCCGGTTCGAGAGGACCAGCCGCCAGTCCGCGAGCACCGAGTCACCGGACGGCGAACCGGCCCGCGCGGGCAGCGACCGCCACTGCAGCACCGTCAGCACCAGGAACACGAACGCCGCCACCAGGCACGTCAGCCGGAAGTCCACGGCCGTCAGCGCCAGCCCGACCAGCGGCCCGACCAGGATCCCGGTCTGGTAGAAGACGTTGAACAGCGCGAACGCCTCCACGCGCCGTGGCCCGGCGTCCGCGGCCACGTAGGCCCGCACGGCGGGGTTGAACAGCGCCCCGGCGAACCCGGTGGCCGCCGACGCGATCACCAGCGCGGGTACCCCGTCCACGAACCCGAGCAACGCGAACCCGCCGGTCCGCAACGCACAGCCCGCCACGATCAGGGGCTTGTACCCCAGGCGGTCCGCGAGCGTGCCGCCGATCAGGAACATGCCCTGCTGCGCGAAGTTCCGCACGCCCAGGACGAGCCCGACCGCCCACCCGGCCAAAGCCAGCGTCACGGACAGGTGCGAGGCGAGGTACGGCATCAACATGTAGAAGCCCACGTTGATGCTGAACTGGTTGAGCAGCAACAACTGCACGCTGCGGTCGAACGAACGGAACCGTGCGATCACGCCGTCACCGCCAGCGGGTCCACAACGGACCGGCACATGGTCCACGAGAACACCTCACGCTCACCCAGTGAGGAGATCTCCGCGGGATCCACGGCGGGAACCACGCCGAGCAGTCCGTGGGCGGCGCAGTACTCGTCGCTGAACACGGTGTCGAAGTACCGCTGCGGCCCGTCCGGGAACACGGCGGCGATCCGGGTGCCGGGCGGGGACGTCCGCGCCAGCCAGGACGCCACCAGCGCGACGGCCCCGACGCTCCAGCCGCCGCTCGCGTAGTGCCGCGAGGCCAGCGCCCGGCACGCCCACACCGCCTCGCCGGGGTTCACCCAGTGCACCTGGTCGAACGCGGAGTAGTCGACGTTGCGGGGGAAGATGCTCGATCCGAGCCCGCGCATCAGCCGGGTGCGCGCGGGCTGGCCGAAGATCGTGGAGCCGATCGTGTCGACCCCGGCCAGGCGTAACGCGGGGAAGTGCTGTCGCAGCACCGAGGACACGCCCGCGCTGTGCCCGCCGGTGCCCACGGCGCACACGAGCACGTCCACGTGTCCCAGTTGCGCGGCCAGTTCGTGGGCCAGCGGCGCGTAGGCGGCGACGTTGTCCGGGTTGCCGTACTGGTCGGGGCAGTAGGCGCCGGGCAGCGCCGCCAGCAGCTCGGCGACCCGCTGCCGCCGGGCCTCCTGCCAGCCGCCGGTCGGATGTGGACGGTCGACGACGTCCACCGTCGCGCCGTACGCGCGCAGCATCCGCTGGATGATCGGTTCCAGGCCGGGATCGGTCACCAGGGTGACCGGGAGGCCGTGCGCGATGCCGGCGAGCGCCAGGCCGAGGCCGAGCGTGCCGCTCGTCGACTCCACGACGTGGCCGTCCGGGCGCAGATCACCGCGCTCCAGCGCGCGGCCGATCATGTGCAGGGCGGCGCGGTCCTTCATGCCGCCGCCGGGGTTGGCGCTCTCCAGCTTCGCCCAGAAACCGGAGGCGGAGGTGCGCGACAGCTCGTCGATCCAGAGCACGGGCGTGCTCGTGTCCAGCACAGGTACAGACATGGGGGTTCCTCGGAAGAACGTGGTGACAGGCCGGTGAAGGGAGCGGGGGCCGGCCTATGTCCGAGAGATCCCGAGATCGAGCAGCAGTGTGCGGCCTGTGGTCACGTGCTCGCCGCGCGAAGGGGGCTGCGCTGTGCGGGCGGGGCGCGCGACGGGCGCGCCGCCCGCGTCCGGCGTGGTGAACGACAGCGAGCTGACCTGCACCGCTGCCTGCGCGGGCGTCGCGGGTGACGCGTGGTGCGTCTCGCCGTGGTGGCAGATCTCCTCGGAGATGCCCGGCGTGAACGCCACGTGGTGGGTGGGCTCCGGCGGGCACGCCGGGTGCAGCACGAACACCGCGATCAACAGCAGTGCGACGACGACGGCGAAGCGACGCGCTGTCGTCGAGTGATTCCCCACGGTGATCAACGTACCGCAATTTCCCGGTTCGCGAACCCCCTTGATAGGTTAGGCAAGCCTAAATCAGGAGGTGGACAGGTGCGCAGGACAGTCGCCGCGGTTCTGCTGCTCGGCCTAGTGGCCGGGTGCGGTGGAAACGCTCCCACGGAGCAGGGAAGTGGCCAGTGGTCCTTCAAGGACGATCGCGGTAAGGAGGTCACCGCGCCGAAACGGCCGGAGCGCGTCGTCGCGCAGGTGTCCGCCGCGGGCGCCCTCAAGGACTACGGCATCAACGTCGTCGGCACGTTCGGCCCGCTCAAGCGCGCGGACGGCACGACCGACCCGGAGGCGGGCAGCATCGACCCGAGCCAGGTCACCGACGTCACCGGCCCGGGCTACGGCGAGATCGACTTCGAGAAGTTCGCCGCGCTGAACGCCGACCTGGTCGTCGCCGGCCACTACCCCGAGGTCACCGGGCTCTGGCACCTCACCGCCGAGTTCGAGGAGAAGGTCCTCAAGGTCGCCCCGACCGTCGGCATCGGCCAGTCGAAGATCCAGCTGCCGGACGGGATCAAGCGCTTCAAGGAGCTCGCGAAGTCGCTCGGCGCCGACGTCGAGTCGGCGAAGGTGAAGGCCGACGAGGAGGCGTTCACCAAGGCCGCCGACAGGCTCAAGGCCATCGGCAAGAAGATGACGGACGCGAAGCAGAAGATCCAGGTGGTCGGCGCGGACCCGAAGCTCTTCTACGTCGCCGTGCCCGCCCGCAACCCCGACCTCGACTGGTACGTCGAGGAGCTCGGGCTGCCGCTGCTCACGCCGGACAAGCCCGACGCCGAGGGCGGCGGCTACTTCCAGTCGCTGTCGTGGGAGAACTCCGGCACGTACAAAGAGCACGTGATCATGTGGGACACCCGCCAGCACGTGCTCAACCCGGAGCAGATGAAGGAGGGCCACCCGGTCTTCCAGGGCCTGCCCGCCGTGCAGGCCGGCCGGTTCGTCGAGTGGAGCGCGGTCGCGCCGCTGAGCTACGCCTCCTACACCGGGATCATGAACAAACTGGCTGACCAGCTCGACCAGGTGTTGGCAAAGTAGCCATGTGCTGACGCTTCTGAAGGACAACGGCCCGTTGCGCGTGCTCAGCACCGCACGGGTCGTTTCTGTTGTCGGGGATGCGCTCAGCCTCGTCACGTTGATGGTGCACGTGCAGTCCGTGCTGGGGAAGGCCATCGCGGTGGCGGCACTGCTGCTCGTGGGCGACTTCGCACCGTCGTTGCTCAGCCCGCTGACGGGCGTCATCAGCGACAGGTTCGACCGGCGCACCGTCATGATCGTCTGCGAGGTCGCGCAGGGCGTCCTGCTGGCGATCATCGCGTTCACGCTGCCGCCGTTGCCGGTCCTGCTCGCGCTGGTGGGCGTGCGGGCCGTCATCGGGCAGGTCTTCATCCCCGCCTCGCGGGCGGCGGTGCCGAGCCTGGTCGCCTCGAAGGACCTCGCGCAGGCGAACACGGCGCTGGGACTGGGATCCAACAGCGCCGACGTCATCGGGCCGTTCCTCGCCGCCGTGCTGCTGCAGTTCATGGACACCCGTGGCGTGCTGCTCGTGGACGCGGTCTCGTTCGGTCTGTCGGCGTTGTTGTTGCTGCGCCTGCCGAAACTCGTGGTGCCGGCCGAGTCGGGGGAGACCCTGTTCACCGACGTGAAGGCCGGGGTGAGCGAGATCTGGCGCAACCGTGCGTTGCGGATCGTGTTCCTCGGCTTCTGCGGTGTCGTCGCGTGCACCGCCATCGACGACGTCGCGGTGCTGCAGCTGACGATGGGGGTGTTCGGCGAGTCGGAGAGCGTGGCCGGCGTCGTGCTCGGTGCGGTGGGCGTCGGTCTGCTGCTCGGCTATGCGTTGCTGGCCAGGGGTTCCGCGCGGTGGGGCATGGTCGCGCTGCTCGTCACCGGGTTCCTGATCAGCAGTGCCGGCAACCTGTTCACCGGTCTGGCGTGGGGCGTCGCGTCCGCGTTCGCACTGCAGGCCGTGCGGGGACTGGGGATCGCGGCGATGGACGTCGCGCACAGCACGCTGGTCCAGCGGCTCGTGCCGGGCGACCGGACGGGCAGGGTGTTCGGCAACTTCTACGGCGGGATCGGTGTGGCGGCCGCGGTGTCGTACGTCGCCGGTGGCCTGCTCATCGACGTGCTGGGGCCGCGGCTGATCCTCGTCATCGCGGGTGGCGCCGGGATTTTGGTGTCGTTGTGGGTGGTTGCCGCTTCACGCGCAAGAGGTGTTGAGTGGGAATCAGCCTCTTGAGGGGAGAAGGCGATGTGGGGGAAACGCATTGCTGTTCTTGCTGTTGCGTTGCTGCTGACCGGATTGACCGCCTCCGTCGCGCGGGCGGGCACCGGGGTCGTACCCGCGTCGACGTCGTGGACGTCCGCTGACCGCGGGTTCGTCCTGGGCCTCGACACGTTGTGCCAGACCGCGAACTGCCCGCAGCTCGTCCGCACGTTCGACGGCGGCGCGTCGTGGACGCGGGTGAAGACCCCGGCGCTGTCCGTGCCGGAGACCGACCGGCTGCGGGTGCTGTTCGCGAACGACGCGGCCGGGCTGGTGACCGACGGCGAGCAGCTGTTCGTCACCGGCAACGGCGGCACGCGCTGGGAACCGTCCGGGATCAAGGGAACGGTGGGGGCGCTGGGTTTCGACAACGCCGGGTTCCTCGCGGTGATCTACGACGGCACGTCGTCGCGGTTGTTCCACCGCGAGCTGTGGTTCGGCTCGTGGCAGCCGGTGCCGGGCGTCGAGGTCGAGGGCAGGGCGTTCGGTTCGATCGCTCCTGGTCAGGTCTCGCTGTCGACGATCGGCGTGGAGAACCGGTACTGGACGCGGTCACCGGCGGGCTGGCTGGAGGAACCGGCGCCGTGCACGGAGTTCTCGGCCACCCGGCTCGGCACCCTCGGCGCCGACCGCCATGCGTTGTGCAGCTTCGATCCCGGCTTCGGGAACATGACGAAGGAACTGCGTCAGGCCGTGGGCGGTGGGCCGTTCAAGACCGTGAGCGTGCCGCCGCGCGAGGGCATCACCACGGGCTTCGCGGTGTCACCGGAGGCGGCGCTGGTGGCCGCGACCGGACGCGACTGGTCGTTCGTGCACCGCGGATCCGGCGAGAAGTGGGACACGCCGCTCACGCTCGGCGGACCGCCGCTGGAGGACCTGGCGTTCTCCGACGCGCGGCACGCGACGCTGGTGCGCGGCGGGCCCGGCCAGGAGTTCGCCGGGCTCTACCGGTCGGACGACGCCGGACTGACCTGGACGATCTTGTCGGTGTAGCTCGGTACGCTCGTTCTCATGGAGCCCTACGACCACGGCATGCTCGACGTCGGCGACGGCAACCAGATCTACTGGGAGACCGTTGGCGATCCCGGTGGCAAGCCTGCCGTGTTCCTCCACGGCGGTCCCGGCGGCCCGGCGAAGGGCGCCCGGAAGTCGCTCGACGCGGCCAAGTTCCGGATCGTGATCTTCCACCAGCGCGGGTGCGGCCAGAGCACGCCCCACGCGAGCGATCCGGCCGCGGACATGGGCGTCAACACCACCGAGCACCTGATCGCGGACATGGAGCAGCTCCGCGAGCACCTCGGCATCGAGAAGTGGTTGCTGTACGGCGGTTCCTGGGGCACGACGCTCGCGGTCGCCTACGCCCAGCGGCATCCCGGGCGCGTGTCGGAGATGATCCTGATCGCGGTCACGCTGTCGTCGCAACGCGAGCTGGACTGGCTCTACAAGGGCGTTTCCCGGTTCTTCCCGGAGGCCTGGGCCCGGTTCAGCGCGCATGCGGGCGGCGCGCCCGACGTCGTCCGCGCGTACGCGGAGCTGATGGAGAGCCCGGATCGCGGTGTCCGGGAGCAGGCGGCGCTGGAGTGGTGCCGCTGGGAGGACACGGTGCTGTCGCTGGAGAACTTCGGCAAGCCGGACGTGTTCGCCGACCGTGCGTCCGACGAGGTGATCGCACTCGTGCGGATCATCGCGCACTACTACTCGCACGGCGGTTTCGTGGACGACCTGCTGAGTGGCGCCGGCAAGCTCGCCGGCATCCCGGCCGCGTTGATCCACGGCAGGCGCGACATGAGCTGCCCGGCGGACACGGCCTACGCGCTCGCGCAGGCGTGGCCGGACGCCGAGCTGACCCTCGTGGACGACAGTGGCCACAAGGGCAGCCCCGCCTTCGGAGAGGCGATCGGGGCCGCGGTCAGGAGGTTCTCCCCATGACACAGCGGAAACCGCCCGGAACGGGCTTCGAGTCGTGGATCGACAGGCAGATCCGCGAAGCCCAGGACCGCGGCGAGTTCGACGACCTGCCGGGAGCCGGAAAACCGTTGCCCGGCGCGGGTGAGGCGCTCGAGGAAGACTGGTGGATCAAGAGAAAGGTCCGGGAGGAAGAGGGCACGACAGGGGTGCCCCCTTCCCTGCTGTTGCGCAAGCAGGCCGAGACCGCCAGGGCCCGCGCCCTGGCGGCCGAGACCGACACCGAGGCACGCGCGATCATGGACGAGATGAACGCACGAATCCTCGACGCGCTGCGGAAACCGTTGTCCGGTCCGCCGTTGAACCTGATGCCGTTCGACGTGGACAAGCTGTTGCGTGAGAGGAAGGGGATCTCACGCGATCGATGATCAGCTCGCGTTGATGTCGATGCAGGAGTAGAACGCCATCGGCGTGTCAGCGATGTTCCACACGGCGAGGACCTTGTGCCGGCCCGCCGAGCCCACGTTGACGGTGTGCGACACGCTGGCCGGGGGCTGCTGGTTGTTGCCGCTGAACGTCGCGACCTTGCGGCCGTCGACGAAGTAGTCGTAGTCACGCGTGCGGTGCCGCGCGGTGAACGTCCAGTTGAACGTCACCGAACGGCCGGTGCTGGTGACCTTCCAGCCCTTGTTGTCGTTGCTCAGCTCCGCGAACTGCGACAGGTTGGCGTGGCAGCTCTGCAGACCCTTGGGACCCTCCACCGACTGCGGCTCCCACCGGATCGCACCGCAGTTCAGGGCAGCGTTGCTGGCGCACTGCGCCTGACGGCTGGCAGGTGAGTTCACGTAGCCGTGCGCGAACGCCGTGCCGGAGGGGAGTGCCACGACGATCAACGGTGCAGCGAGAACGCCGGCCATGGCGGCCGTAACCTTGCGTCCAATCTTCATGTGTCTTCCTTTGCCTTGATGTGTGCGTACTCCCGTTACATCGCGGCGGCGACTGAAGGTCTAGACCATACCGCGCGTAATCGCGGGGCCACAAGACGTGTCTGACAGATCAGTCGGGTCTTGTCCTGTCCAGCCGAACATTGCGGTGTCCAGGGCAAGTTTGCGGTGCTTGCTACGGCGTCCGAGCTAGTAGGGCGTCGCGGCTAAGTTGTGCTCCGTTGAGCAGGGCAGAGGGCTGGGCGGTGTGGTCGCTCGTTACCGAAAGCCGCGGATGGTCGCGCTCTCATGCGCATTTGCCGCCGAGTTGGCGGTAGAAAACTGCCGGCGCAATCGTTTGCTGATCACCTCAAGTACCGCCAACCGTGCAGGTGACAGCTATGAGAGCGCGATCTTCATGATCGAAGCCCGGCCACCTGCCGGCGCCCCTCCCACTCGTCACTAATCCAAGAGATAGCTGCGACACACTACTAGTTTGCGGGCCGCCACACGTTCTGCCTGAAGTTGGCGCATTCTCAACAACCGCGTTGGTTCCTTGCCAACGGCCTGTAGCGCCTGTACCCAGCCTCAAGGTCAGGGCAAGCATGCCGCGACCTTGAGGCCACCCATGTGCCACGCCGTAGTCAGGCGGCCTCCAGGACGAAGAACATGAAGCTCAGGAAGGCCCCGGAGGGGAACCTCGCCATCTCGTCGGGAAAGAGTTCGTGGGCTTCCGGCGCCGGAGGCGGCTCGCTGATGACGGCGGTGCGGAAGCCTGCTGCGGTGAAGGCATCGGTCATCGCGTGCAGCGGCCGGTGCCAGTAGGTGAGCACGGCCTTCTGGCCGTTGAAGTTGTACTCGTCGGACCACTTGGTGGTCGCGAAGTAGTCAGTCTCGCGATGCACCATCTTGAGGAGGATGGGGTGGTTGACGACCACGATCAGCCGGCCACCGGGCTTCAGCACCCGCCTGAGCTCAGCCAGAGGTGCGGTCCAGTCCTCCAGGTAGTGCAGCACCAAAGCGGCGACGGCGTCGTCGAACGCGCCGTCGGGGTACGGCAGCGGGCCCGTTATGTCGGCGACCCGCAGGTCCACGTCGTCGCCGAGCCGCTGCCGGGCCAGCTCCACCATCTTGGCGCTGCGGTCGAAGCCGCTCACGACGGCTCCCCGATCACGTAGCGCCGCGGACACAGGACCAGCACCGCAGCCGGCGTCGAGAATTCGTCGACCGGCCACGTCGCCGGCCAGGTCCACGATCGCGGGCCGGACGTAGTAGGCGTTGAGGAGGCTGTTCTCGTTCTCGGCCGTGTACGCCTCGGCGAAGCCGTCGTAGTCGTTCTCCACGGCCACATCGGCGATGACGGCGGAGCTCTCGGGAATGGCAGGCATGTTCCCCATACTGCACAGTGATCAATCAGGGTGCCAGGAGATCATCTCCCTCGCCAATCGCCCGGTCCGGGACACCGCGATCGAGCCGATTCCCTGGCCTCCCCGACCACGACAGACGGTTCGTTCCCGCCCTGGCCCTTGGCCAACATCGACGACCCAGGGCCAGGAATCCGCAAACTAGCCCTGGACAACAGCCGTCCGCATCCGTCCGCGCTACCTTGCGGACCGCAGCTCACAGATCTGCACCACCGCAAACTTCAGCTGGACGAGACAGGGTCTGTCGTCGGGCGGCGCGAGCGCCGCCTCACCGTCTCCGACAAGTGCCTCCGGACAATCCTGGCCCGAAGCGACGAACACGGGGGCTCGTCCCTCCGACCGCGGCCGCGTGATGCCTCCTGGTTTGTCCAGACCCTCACCGCGACCCTTCTGAGTCGACTCAAACCGGTGACGTCCGCGATGACGTGGCCTGGACCGGACGCGCTCGAACTCGACGCCAACAGAGTCCGCTGGTTGTAGGTGTCCGGAGGCACTTGTCAGGGCCGCTGAGGTTGCTGCGCCCGCGCGAGCGGCTGGCGTCACGCCGCCCGGTGCCCCGCTCCGCGCGGGAACAGGCAACCGCCGGGCAGCTTCTCCACGAAGGCCCCTTCGTGGTCGGTTCGGCGTAACGGCGATGGCTTGGTCGGCGAGCCTGGTGGTGTAGCCGGGAGGTGGACCGTTGCACGTTGATGACCATCCGGGGCGTGACGGGGGCGCCGTCCGTGGGCGTGGCGTGCTCGAAGGCGGATTTCGGCTGCTCGACCTCCTCTCCCGTGCAGAGGGCGGGATGGGGTTGTCACGACTCGCCCGCGAGTCCGGCCTGCCCAAGGCCACCGTGTACCGGCTGGTGGAGCAGTTGGTGGAACTGGGTGCGGTGCAGCGGTACCGCGAGCGCTACTTCGTCGGGCACCTGCTGTTCCGTCTGGGCACCGCGTGGCAGCCGTTCCCCGGGTTGCAGCGAGCGGCACGCGAACCGGTGCGGCTGTTGTCGGCCCTGACGTCGACTGCGGTCGTGGTGACCGTGCTGCACGATGACCGTGTCCGGGTCGTCGTCGGCACCCGTGGTCTGGTCATGGACCTACCCCGAATCCACCCGGCCGACGAGTTCCCCATCAGCACGGCGACCGGCAAGGTGCTCCTGCTGGCCGGTGCACCTGCGGCCGAGGACGTGCCTGCCGGACTTCCGGCCGACGAGTGGCGGCGGGCGCGTGAGGAGTTCCGCCGCACCGGATCGGTGGTCGTCGACCGGCACGAGGTCGTCGCCGGGATGTGCTGCGTGGCCGCACCGGTTCGCCGCGCGGACGGCACGCTTGTCGCCGCGGTCGGCGCGATGGCGGTGAACGAGCGCGTGCCGCCAGGGCTGGACGACCTGGTGCGGCGGGCGTCCTTGGAGATCACCCGCAACCTCCAAGCCGGGTGACCCGGTCCGCTCAGCGAACCGTTCGGTTTCCCGGCGCAGGCACAGCGACGGACCCTTCCGACACCCACGTGAAGGGAGAACTCCGATGACGCACCAAGGGAACTACCCGTCGCTTTCCCTCCAGTCGTACAACTACCCGACCAGGTACGTCCGTCACCGCCACTTCCTCGGCGAGCTGACCGAAATCTCGACCGACCTCGACAAGAACGACGCCACCTTCCTCGGGGGACGCGGCGGCCGCAACCCGGTCGTCGGTGAGAGCGTGGCGTTCGAGGCGTGCAACTGGCGGGGGTTCTACCTGCGGCACCAGGGCTTCGACGTCAAGCTCCACGAGGAGCGCCCTGTCATCGATCCCGACCGGCCACCGACCTACCGCACCCCCGAATCCGACCTGTTCCACGCCGACACCGGTTTCCATCTCGTACCTGGGCTGGCGGACTCGACGTGCGTGTCGATCCGATCGGTGAACCACCCCGACCGCTACATCCGCCACCGCGGCTTCAAGCTCTACCTGGAACCTGCGAACGACGACCTGGCCCGCGCCGATGCGACCTTCCGCATCACCGACGGACTGGTCCCCGGACCGCCCCGCCCCGACATTCGGTGAACCCCGGCCGGGACGCGGACCAGGATCCCGGCGGTGTGCTGACGGAGGGTGAGAACCACCGTCTCAGCAGGCGGCCGGTTCCCGCCCGCCGGAATCGGTGTTCGCGCAGTTCAAACCGGTTTGTGAGCGGTATTGCATTTCTCGGGCGACATTTGTTCGCATTGCCGCCGCTCCTAGAATCGCGCGCATGTGGTGGTCGGTCGACTCGCGAACTCGTCTGGTGGGACGAGAGCGGGAACTGACCACCGTGCGACGGCTGCTGCGGCGGCACCGGCTGGTGACGCTCGTCGGGCCCGGTGGGGCGGGGAAGTCGAGGCTGGCGGCCGAACTGCGCCTCGGCGACGCCGTCGTCGAACTGGAGCCCGTGCGCCGGCCGGACCTGCTGTGGCACGTGATCGCGTTCTCGCTGAACGTGTGGGAGGAACCGGATTCGCCGCTGCACGAGACCGTGCAGCGCGCGCTGGCCGATCACCGCGTCCTCGTGCTGGACAACTGCGAACACGTGATCCGCGAGGCCGCCTCGGCGGTGGCGGAGTTGCTCGCCGCGTGCCCGCGCCTGCGCATTCTGGTGACCAGTCGCGAACCCCTCGACCTGGCCGGGGAGATGTGCGTCGAGATAGGCCCGCTGTCTCCGGCCGACGCGCGGCAGTTGTTCGTGGAATGCGGTGGTGCCCCGGAACTCGCCGACTCGGTGCGGGACCACCTGCCGCTGGCGATCGAACTCGCCGCGGCCCGCACCGACGTGCCCGCGCGCCACCGCACGCTCGACGCCGTGATCGGGTGGAGCTACGACCTGCTGTCGCCGGCCGAGCGGTCCGCGTTGCGCAGGCTCTCCGCGCTGATCGGCGACTTCGACCTGAACCTGGCCGCCGCGGTGTGCGGCGACCGGGCGGACGTCGTGCAGCTGATGGCCTCGTTGCGCGCCAAGTCCTTGGTGGTGCGCTCGCCGTCGTCGTCGAGCGCACGGTTCCGGATGCTCGAGTCGATCCGCCTGTTCGGCCTGGCGCGGCTGGAGGAGAGCGGCGAGGCGGACGCGACGTTCGACCTGCTGGTCGACTCGCTGGCCGGGACGATCCAGTCCATCTCGGCGGCACCGGTGATCACGTCCGGGATGGACATGTGGCTGGCGAGCCAGGAACACCAGCTGCTGCAGGCCGTGGCGCGCGTACCGCGCACCGACCCGCGCCACACGTGGCTCGTCGCGGGCGTCGTGCACGTCTGGTACCTGCACCGCTCCTACAGCGAGGCGATGCGCATGGCTTCCACCGCCCTGGCGCACGGTCCGCTGACGTCGCACGCGGAGTTGCTGCTCTTCCGCGCGGCCTGGCTGGCCGGCTTCACCGGCGACGACGCGGCCGCACTGCGGTACGCGGAGGCCCTGGTCGCCCACCCGGCCATGAGCCAGCCCGCCTGGGAGGCCCGCGGGTGGAACACCCTGGGCTACGCGCGAGGGATCAACTCCGACCTCGCCGGCGCCCACACCGCCAACGAACGGTCGGTGGCGGCAGCGCGTTCCCTGGGCGACCCGGAACTGCTGATGACGTTCCTGAACAACCACGCCTGGCTCCTGATGCGCCTGGACGACCTGACCGCCGCACTCGCGGCCGCGCTGGAGTCGCTGTCGCTAGGCGTCCTGGACGGCTTCCGCCTGATGGCCTCCCGCCACACCGCGGGCGTGATCGCGCTGGCGGCGAACGACGTCGACCAGGCCGAGCACCACTTCACGATCGCCCTGCGAGTGGGCGCCCCCGCGGCCGTCTCGGAGGCAGGACTGCTCGAAGGTCTGGGCATCGTGGCGGCACACCGCGGCGACGCCGACCGCGCCGTGGTGCTGATGGCCGCCGCAGCCGCCACCCGCAGGACACGGGGCTCCCGCCAGGAGGAGCCCTGGAACCGCATGGTGGCGGACGCACGCGAGCGGGCACTGTCCTCCGCCGGGCCACGGCGTGCGTCGCGGGCTTGGTCGCTGGGCGAGCGACTCGACCACGCCGGACTGCTCGCGTACGTGAGTACCCCGCGGCAGGACGGGCCGCTGACCGCGCGGCAGCGGGAGATCGCGGACCTCGTGGCGGACGGGCTGACCAACACCGAGATCGCGGTGCGGCTGGGAATCTCGGTCGCGACGGTGCGGTCGCACGTGACGCAGATGCTCTCGCGGCTGGGGCTGAGCTCGCGGACGCAGCTGGCGGCGCGGACCGCGCGGACGGCGAGGGCGCGGTGAGCCGGCGCGTCGGACCTGTCGGCGTGGACGCGATGAGCGGGTGCGTCGGACCTGCTGGTGGTGTCAGGAGTAGGGGATACGCCGAGCGGGGTGTCGGATCTGCTGGGGGCGGTGCCGCGGTGAGCGGATGTGTCGAACCTGTCCGCAGTGCTGCGGGCGACGGCACGACGGGCCGGAGTGTCGGACCTGCTGGCTACGGTGGGACGCGGGGGACCCAAAACCGAAGGGGACCCCTGCGCGAGCCCGCCCAGCGGAGCCCGGGCGGCGCCTCGTGACGTGTGCGGAGTGCGGCACCAGGCTGACCACCACCGCCAAGTACTGCTCCGGCGCGTGCCGTCAGCGCGCGTACCGCAGGCGGGCCCGCGATGTCGTGCCCGCCTCGCCGCGCCTCGACACCTTCGCGGGCCGCACCACCGAGCTGGCCGAGCTCACCACTCTGCTGGGGCGCAACAGGATCGTCACCGTGACCGGGCCGCCCGGCGTCGGCAAGTCGCGGCTCGTGCACGAGGTGGTCGCGAACCGGCAGCACGTGCAGATGGTCGAACTGGCAGGGGGCAGAAGGGTTCCGGACCTCCTCGCCGACGGCCCGCGGCCCGGTTTGCTGGTGCTGGACGGCTGCGAGCACGTGCTGGCCGACTGCGCGAACCTCATTGCCGCGCATCCCTCGCTTCGTGTGCTCGCCACCAGTCACGAGGCGCTGCACGTGCCGGGGGAGCAGGTGTACCGGCTGAAGCCGCTCGGGGCGCGCGACGCGAAGCGGTTGTTCGTCGACCGGGCGGTGGCGCTCGACAGCGAGTTCGACGAGAACGCCTCGCTGCTGGACGTCGTGTGCGCGCGGCTGGACCGGTTGCCGCTGGCGCTCGAACTCGCGGCGCGGCTGGTTCGCGTGCTGACGCTGGAGGAGATCGTGGCGCGGCTGGACGACCGGTTCGCCGTCCTGACGACGGGGCCGCGGGACGCTCCGGCGCACCACCGGTCGTTGCACGCCGCGTTCGACCGCTGCTACGAGTTGCTGACCGAGGGCGAGAAGGTCGCGCTGCACAAGTTCGCGCTCATGCCGGGGACCGTCGAGCAGGAGATGGCGGAGCGGCTGCGGTCGCGGTCGTTGCTCGAACCCGACTTCACGATGCTCGAGTCGGTCCGGCAGTTCGCGTTGCCGGGGGTGTCGGTCACGACGTCGCGCCCGCAGGCCGAACCGGAGGAGGCCGCGCTCTCGTGGCGTGACGAACGGCTGCTGCGTGTCGCCGCGATGGTCGCGGAAGGCCTGACGAACAAGCAGATCGCGGACGGGCTGCACGTGTCGCTGCGGACCGTGGAGGCGGACGTGCGCGACCTCAAGTCCGTGCTGGGCGTGCGGTCGCGCGCCCAGATCGCCGCCTGGACTACGCAGGCGTGACTTCCTTCTCGGCGGCCTTGGCGAGCCGCTTCTTCACGATGAAGACACCGGCGACGCCGAACACCACGGCGATCGCGAGGCCCGCGTAGGAGAAGCCCTTCAGCCACTTCTCGGCCACCACGCCGAGGTAGTAGACGGCCGCCGTCGTGCCGCCCGCCCACACGATCCCGCCCGACGCGTTCGCCAGCAGGAACTTGCCGTAGCTCATGTGCATCGAACCGGCCAGCGGCCCGGCGAGAATGCGCAGCAGTGCGACGAAACGGCCGAAGAACACCGCCCACGCACCGCGTTTCTGGAACACACGGCGGGCGTGCGAGAGCTGCGTTTCTCCGAAGTGCTTGGGGAATTTCCGGCCCATCCACGCGAACAACCGCGGTCCGCCGCGCCGCCCGATGAGGTAACCGAAGTTGTCGCCGATGATGGTACCCGCGCTCGCCCACACACCGATCCACAACGGGCTCAGGTCGTCGTGCTGCGAGGCCATCAGCGAGGCGGTGACCAGCACGATCTCGCCCGGTAGCGGGATGCCGAGCGATTCGAAGCCGATCACCAGGCCGACGATCACGTACACGAGCAGGGGTGGGATGGCTTCGAGCCACTGTTCGACGGGCACTTCGCAACCCTAGCGCCAGCGCCGTTCACGAGCCGCACTCGCGGAATGGTCGCCACCGGGGCGACCTGTGCTGTCCTTCTATTCGGTGCCGCAATTACGAAAAGGCCCTGGCGAGCTTTATGTCCGATTTCGGCGATGGCAGCCGGATCAGTCGCGCTCTTCGGTTGCTGATCAAGGCCGGTGCCCGCTGGCTGAACCGGACGCGGCGCGAGGCCGTACGCCCGGACAGGAGGTGAGGAGCCGAATGCGCATCCTCGGAGTGCTGCTAGGGATCCTGCTGCTCGCCGGCTGTGCGGAGAAGACACCGACACCGGAGAGGTTCCAGTTCACCGCCAAGACCTTGGAGGGCGCGGAGTTCCGCGGCGACAAGCTCGTCGGCCAGCCCGCCGTGCTCTGGTTCTGGACGCCGTGGTGCCCGGCGTGCAACGCCGAGGCGGAGACGGTCGAGGCGGTGGCCAAACGGCACGGCAAGGTCCAGTTCGTCGGTGTCGCGGCGGAGGACCAGCTCGACGAGATGAAGAAGTTCGTGAGCGACCACAGGATGTCCGCCTTCCCGCACCTGGCGGACCTGGACGGCGCGGTGTGGAAGCGGTTCGGCGTCACCGCGCAGCCGGCGTTCGCGTTCGTGGGCGTCGACGGCTCCGTGGAGATGCTCACCGGCTCGCCCACCGAGGAGCAGCTGAACCAACGAGTTTCCTCTTTGGTACCAAAGACTTGATCGTGGTGACATCGGCAGGTCCCGTCTCCTCGGTCCAAAGTCCCTGCACTGTCGGGACCAACGCCCGGTTCGCCGCCGCGGTCGGAAACGTACCGTCGAACCGGCCGCGTGGCGGTGCCGCACGGCTCGAGGAGGCAGGTGTCGATGGACTACATCCAGGTCTCGCTCGCGGAGGCGATTCCCGAGCAGGCCAGGGAGTACGCGTCCGCGCGGATCGGCTCGCTGGACCGTTACGCGCCGGACCGCGTCGACTTCGCTTGGATCAACCTGACCTCGGACAAGGCCGTGATCCACGCGCACGCCCGGCTCGAGCTCAAATGGGTCGAGGTGCAGGCGTACGCGGAGGGTGAGACGGTCACCGAGGTCATCGACCTGGTGCGGGAACGCATGCGCCGTCAGCTCGTTTCGATGCAGGACGTGCTCGCGCACAACTGACCCGGCCCACCACCCGGCGGCGGACGGGTGGTGGGTTCAGCGCACCTTCTTCACGGTCCCCCGCGCCGTCCACCTGCACGACGTCTCCCGTGGCGATGCGGGTCGTCGCGTTGCCGCAGCCCACCACCGCCGGGATGCCCAGCTCCCGCGCCACGATCGCCGCGTGCGACAAGGGCGCGCCTACATCGGTCACGACGGCCGCGGCGCGGGTGAACAACGGCGTCCTCGGACACGGTCAGCACGGTGTCGTGCCGGCCCGCGAACGACAGCCCCGCCAGGTCCTCCGCGGTGGCCGACGACCGCACCGCCACCGGTCCGCCGAGCTCGCGGAACGCCTCCAGCACACCCGTCCATCGACCGCTCGCGGTAGGCGCGGGTCGTGAGGTGGAACCCGGCCGGCACCGGCAGGCCCGCGCGGACGAGCCTCGCCAGCGACTCACCCTTGCCGCCGGCCACGGCCAGCACGGCTCGCGGGTCGTCGAGCGGGAGGATCAGCGGGATCATGTCGCCATGGTCGTCGAAACAGGCCTGCCCTGTTCGTACAAAGGGTGAAAGGAGACCACCATGACGCAGAAGTACCTGCTCAGCATCTACCAGCCCGACGGTGAGATCCCGCCGCCCGAGGTGCTCGGCCCCATCATGGCGAAGCTCGGCGCGCTGAACGAGGAGATGCAGGCGAAGGGCGCCTGGGTGTTCGCCGCCGGCCTGCACCCCCCGTCGACCGCGACCGTGCTCAGGGAGAAGGACGACGACGTGCTGATGACGGACGGGCCGTTCGCCGAGGGCAAGGAGCACGTCGGCGGCTTCACGGTCATCCAGGCCGCCGACCTCGACGAGGCGCTCGAGTGGGGCCGCCGCCTCGCGGGCGTGCTCAGCCCGTTGTCGATCGAGGTCAGGCCCGTCGCGTCCTGATGATCGAAGAGGTCTTCCGGGCCGAGTACGGCCGTGCGGTGTCCGTCCTGACCCGTCTCCTCGGCGACATCGACCTCGCCGAGGAGGCGGTGCAGGACGCCTTCGCCACGGCCGTGCTGCGGTGGCCGGTCGACGGCGTCCCACCGGCTCCGGCCGGGTGGATCATCACGACCGCCCGCAACCGCGCGATCGACCGGTTGCGCCGGGAGGCCAAGGGCCGGGAGAAGCACGCGCAGGCGGCACTGCTGACCCGCGAACCGGAAGAGCAGGAGGTGGGGGACGTGCCCGACGACCGCCTGCGGCTGATCTTCACCTGCTGCCACCCGTCGCTGGCGCTGCCCGCCCAGGTCGCGCTGACGTTGAAACTGCTCGGCGGTCTGACGACGGCGGAGATCGCCAAGGCCTTCCTGGTACCGGAACCCACGATGGCGCAACGGATCGTGCGCGCGAAGGGCAAGATCCGCGCGGCCCGCATCCCGTACCGGGTGCCGCGCGACGCCGACCTGCCCGACCGCCTGAAGGCCGTGCTCGCCGTCGTCTACCTCGTCTTCAACGAGGGCTACCTCGACCGGGCGGCGCTCGCGGAGGAGGCGATCCGGCTCGGCCGGGTGCTCGCGGCGCTCATGCCGGACGAGCCCGAGGTGTGGGGGCTGCTCGCGCTGATGCTGCTCGTCGAGTCCCGGCGGGAGGCACGGCTGCGCGACGGCCGGATCGTCCTGCTCCAGGACCAGGACAGGGCGCTCTGGAACGCGGAACTGGTGCGGGAGGGCCAGGACCTCGTGCGCCGCTGCCTGCGCTGGAACCGGCCCGGCCCGTACCAGCTCCAGGCCGCGATCAACGCCGTGCACAGCGACCCGCCGACCGACTGGCACCAGGTCGTCGCCCTCTACGACCAGCTGATGTCGTTCACACCGAGCCCGGTCGTGGCCCTGCACCGCGCCGTCGCCCTGGCCGAGACGGAAGGCCCGGAGCGGGCGTTGCCGGAGGTCGACGCGCTCGATCTCGACCGCTACCACCTGTTCCACGCCGTGCGCGCGGACCTGCTGCAACGGCTCGGGAAAGATCCGGCGGCGGCACTGGAGGCCGCGCTCGACCGGGCTGAACACCCGGCCGAACGCGAGCTCCTGGGCGAACGGCTACGGGTTCTCCGGCTTGCGGCGGCGGACCAGGAGGATCGCGCCGACGACGACCGCTAGCCCGATCAGGATCCACACCCAGACCGGCACGCCACCGGACTCCGACGACGTGCTCGACGGGGGAGCGTTCGACACCGGCGCGCTCGGCGTCACCGACGACGGCGGGGCACTGGCCGACGTGGACTGCGCCACGACGGTCATCGTGAAGCTGAACGTGCCGTTGACGGTGTCGCCGTCGTCGGACTTGGCCGACCAGGCGACCGTGTGCGCGCCGGACCTGGCCGCCGCGGTGTCGATCTTCGCCGTGATCGTCCTGTCGACGGCCTGCACCTGGGTGACCGGCAGCTTGGTGCCGTCGGCCGCCGTGACGGTGACCGCGTCCCCGTCCGGCAGCTGGACGGGCGCGCTGAACACCAGCTCGACCTGCTCGGGCGGAGCCGCCAGGGCCGCGCCGGACGCCGGATTGCTGCTCTTGAGCTCGGCGTGGGCCTGCGCGGGGACGACCACGGTCGTCGCGGCGAGCAGTGCCAGTACGAGCACGCTTAGGTAACGCGTCACGTGCGCAGCGTAGTGGCTTTGTCGATCAGTCCGGCAGCCTCCGAACCGCGAACCGGCCTCACCCCACCGGCCGTGGGACCCGCGGCGTCACCGGGACGAACGACAAGCCGGTCGCGACCACTGCGGCCACCGCGGCGGCGAGCACGGGCACGATGGGCTCCACCTCGTACAGCAGCGCGCCCAGCGTCGGCGCGACGACGAACGTCAGCCCGCTCGTGGTGGTGACCAGCCCGGCGATCAGGCCCTGGTGCCGGGGCCCGACGCCGAGCGAGACCGCCGCGGCGAACCCGGTGAGCGCGAGACCCACACCGACCGCCACCACCAGGATCGCCAGTGTCATCAACGCGGAGGACGGCGCCACCGCGAGCAGCACGTACCCGGCCACCGACACGGGAGAACCGATCCGCATCAGCCGGGCCGGGGACCACTTCAGCAACGGCACGAGCAGTCCCTGCGACAGCACGAGGCCGATGACGGAGGCGAACAGCACGCCCTCGGCGCTGCCCGTGGTCTCTCGCAGTCTCTCCGTGGAGAGGTACACGACGAAGATCTGCGCCATCCCCAGTGACAGGTGCAGGAAGAAGCCGGTGCCGAAGGCGGGTACCAGCAGCAGCGGCTGGACCTGCACCGGTTCCCCCGCCTGCGGAGCGAGAGGCTTCATGGTGACGAGGACCATGAGCGAGAGCGCCAGCGCGACGACGGGTGCGACGTACAGCGGCAGCCACAGGGACGCCACCGCGAGCGCGCCGCCGACGACCGGGCCGATCACGGTGCCGAGGCTCTGAGCGGCACCGACGAAGCCCATGGCTCGGGTGCGCGCCGTCTCGCCGTGGGTGGAGAGACCGGCGACGGCGAGCGCGGTGACGAGCACCGCGGCGAGGCCCGCGCCGAACAGCACGGAGCGGAACACCAGCACGAACGCGAACGCCAGGTCCGGGGTCAGCGTCTCGTCGAGGCCGAACGCGACCGCCGCCGCGAAACCGGCGGGCCCGGCCACGCACAGCACGAGCCCGGCGAACAGCACGGGACGCGGTCCCACGGCGTCGAACAGCAGTCCCCAGAGCACGCTCGCCACGGTGATCGTCACGGAGGTGACCGTGAACACCAGGCTCAGCTGGAACGCGGTGAGCGCGAGTTCGCGGACGAGCGGGGCGATGACGGCGGTGAGCATCTGGTGCACCGAGTACATGACCAGCAACGCGGCCAATAACGGCGTCAAGGATCTCGGCATGCTCTTCCCCCTGGAGTCGCGGCGGAGCAGTGAGGGTAGTTCAAGTTGATGAACGATTGGTTTGGCGGCGGATGTACTCGGGTAACCGGCTCCCTAACTGATCATCTGACCGAGGAGCGGTTTGGCTCGCGACCAGGCAGCCACGACGGGCGATGCGGCGGATCTGCCCCTGGGCAGGCAACGACCGTCACTCGCGGCCGTCCGCCGCTGGGTACGGCTGGAGTTGACGGGCGAGGACACCGACGCCGTGGCCGACGTGTTGCTGGTGGTGAACGAGCTGGTCAGCAACGCCTACCGGTACACGTCGGAACCGTCGTTCTTGCGCGTCGTCGTCGAACAACACAAAATCCGCATCGAGATCGCCCACGACGCCCGTGCCCATCCGCCGTTGCGCAAGGTGTCCCGTCCGCAGCGCGGGTACGGCCTGGTCCTGGTGGCCCGGCTGTCCGACCGCTGGGGTGTGGACAGGGCTCACGGCGGCACTGTGGTCTGGGCCGTTCTTCCGAGGGAAGCGTGATGGAAGGCCGGCAGGTTTCGATGTGTGCGCTCTGGGGTACGGAGGCACGTGCCTTGAACCAACAGGGCGCGGGGAGATGCTGATGGGTATTGCAGGACGGTCCACCGAACGACTGGACCTCGTCCTACCGGAGGGTGTTCTACCGCTCGCGAACGTGCGCGCGGAAGTTCGTCGTCTCCTGAGAGGAATGCACGAGAACGTCGTGGTCGACGTGATGGTGGTGGCCACGGAACTCGTGAGCAACGCCTACCACCACGCCGCCCCGCAGCGACGCGCGCGCATTCTGTGCCTGCCGGAGCGCGAGGTGGTGAGGGTCGAGGTCGACGACGGGACGCCCGGCCGTTTCCCGCAGCTCGGGCGGATGGGCTTCCTCGGACGCAGACAGCGGGGTTTGTTGCTGGTCAACGGCCTGGCTCAGGTGTGGGGGCACAACCGGTTCCCGGACTCCAAGACCGTGTGGGCGGACGTGTCGTCCGTCAGGTGAGGGTCCTGACGACGTAGGCGGCGGCTTCGGCGACGAGAGCCTCGTCGTGTTGAACGTCCGCCGTGGACTTGCTGGACATGATCGCGATCAGGACCGGCTCCCGGCCGGGTGGCCACACGACCGCGATGTCGTTGACCGTGCCGTGCGCGCCGGTACCGGTCTTGCCGGCGACCCTGCTGCCCGCCGGTACTCCGGCCCGGATGCGCTTCGCCCCGGTGACCGACCGTTCCAGCAGGCCGGTCAGGAAGTCGCGCTTCACCGGTTCGAGGGCGTCGCCGAGCACGATCCGCTGGTAGTCCGTGCCGAGCGAGCGCGGGGTGGCGGTGTCGCGCGGGTCGCCGGGCGTGGCCGAGGTGATGTCGGGTTCGATGCGATCCATGCGGGTCTCGGAGTCGCCGAGCTCGCGCAGGTACCTCGTGAGTTCCGCCGGGCCGCCGAGATCGCGCAGCAGCAGGTTGCCCGCCGTGCCGTCGCTGTGGCGGACCGCGGCGTCGCACAGGTCGCGCAGGTTCATGCCGGTCCGGACGTTCTGCTTGGTGATGAACGAGCTCCTCATCAGATCGGCCTCGGTGTAGGTGACCACGGTGTCCAGATGCGACATCGGGTTGCGGTGCAGAACGGCCGCCGCGGCAAGGCCCTTGAACGTCGAGCAGAACGCGAACCGTTCGTCCGCCCGGTGCTCGATCGTGCTGCCGTTGTCGCTCATCGCGTAGACGCCCAGCCGTGCGTCGAACTTCTTCTCCAGTTCGAACAACGCGTCGTGCCGCACGGGCGCCGCATTCGTCGTCGTGGTCGTCGTGGCCGGTGGTGCCACGCTGATCGGGTCTGTCGTTCGTGGAGTCGCGCACCCGGCGAGCGGGAGCAGGGCGAAAGTTTTCAGGACTGTGCGTCGGGCGGCCACCCGTTCACACTATTCGGTCTCGATGAGGCGCCACGGGAGCGGCGTTCTAGGGTGGGAGAATGAAGGTTCTGTCCATCCAGTCCGTGGTCGCTCACGGCCACGTCGGGAATTCCGCGGCCGTGTTCCCGCTGCAGCGCATCGGGGTCGAGGTCGTCCCGATTCCCACGGTGAACTTCTCCAACCACACCGGTTACGGTGCCTGGCGGGGGCCGCTCATCCCGCCGCCGGACGTGGCCGAGATCCTGCTCGGGGTGGAGGAGCGCGGGATCTTCCCCCAGGTCGACGCCGTGCTGTCCGGCTACCAGGGCGGGGCGGGCATCGCCGACGTGATCGTCGACGCGGTGCGCAGGGTGAAGGCGGCGAACCCGGCGGCGGTCTACGCGTGCGACCCGGTCATGGGCAACGCCAAGTCCGGGTGCTTCGTGGCGCCCGAGATCCCCGAGCTGCTGCGCGACCGGGTCGTGCCGGTGGCCGACATCATCACCCCGAACCAGTTCGAGCTGGGGTTCCTGACCGGCACCGAGCCGGTGAGCATCGACTCGACGCTCGCCTCCGCCGACCTCGCCCGCGCGATGGGCCCGTCGACCGTCCTGGTCACGAGCGTCGAGCGGCAGGACCGGGAGGAGGGCACCATCGAGATGCTCGTCGTGGACGGCGCCGGGGCGTGGCTGGTGACCACCCCGCACCTGCCGTTCAAGGCGAACGGGTCCGGCGACGTCACGGCCGCGCTGTTCACCGCCCACTACGTGCAGACGAAGGACGCGGCGGTGGCGCTGGAGCGCACCGCGTCCAGCGTCTTCGACCTGATCGACCTGACCTACCGCTCCGGTGAGCGCGAGCTGCGGCTGGTGCAGGCCCAGGAGTTCTACGCGGCGCCGCGGATGCAGTTCAAGGCCGAGCAGGTGCGCTGAGCCGGAGACCCTGCATCGTGAGGTGTGCGCGGTCGCCGCGCAGGACGACCCACGACCGTTCGACCGGCGCACCGCGGAGGTCGTGGCCGAGCCACGCGACCGACAGCAGAGGTGTGGCGGGACGAACGTCGAGCAGCCGGGCGACGCGAGGGGTGGCGAGAGCCGTCGTGCACCACGGGTGGACGTCGCCGAACCGGATCTCGTAGGCGTCCGAGAGGAACTGCCGCAGCGGGGTCGTGCCGTCGTAGCGCTCGGCGAAGCCGGGGAACCGGGAGGCGCGCAGGCAGGTCGACCGCACGCCGACCGGTTCGTCCCTGCGCACGAGGACCGACTCGACGTTGATCACGTCCTGCGCACCGCTGGTCCTGACCACGACCTGTTCGCGTGCGGCGAGGTCCTGCACCAGCGCGTCGAGGCCGATGCGGTGGACCTGCTTGCGGGGTGCGACGGCCGTGCCCTGCCGGCCGGCCCCGCGGATGAGCCTGCCCTCCAGCACGAGCTCGTCCAGTGCCTTGCGGATGGTGGTGCGGGACATGCCGAACACGTCCGAGAGCTCGCGTTCCGGTGGGAACGGGGTGTTGTCGGGCAGTTCGTTCACCAGGTCGAGCAACCTGGTCTTGGCCTGGTAGTAGCGCGGGATCGCGGGCACACCCCGGACGCTATTTCCGGCCGATAACCAGCGACTCATCGCCCGCGTCGGGCTCGGAGCCGATCTCCCGGTAGATCCGGAGGGCCTCGTGCCGATCACCGCCGAGGTAGGCGACCGCGGCCTCCTTCCAGCGTGACCAGGACACCTCGGCGAGGCAGTCCGGGCCGTGGCCCGCGGCGGCGAGGACGATCGGCAGGTCGACGCCGATCGGGCCGGTGATCGGGCGGCCGCGCAGCAGGGTGAGCAGCTCGCCCACCTCTGCCGGGTCGCCGTGCCGGAGCGCGATGCGGGCCTTCAGCGTCAGCGGGTGCTGCAACTCGCCGGGGTGGCCTTTGCTCCTCGCGAGGTCCAGCGCCCGGTCCGCGTCGCCGGTGGCACCGGTGAGATCGCCGGTCAGCAGCCGGACGCGGCCGCGGGCGGCGTGCAGGTGGGACTGGCCGGGGGAGCGGGCGATGGACTCGTCCAGGTGCTGGAGGGCCTCCGCGTACCGGCCGTCCCACAACAGGTCCAGGTACCGGGACGAGTCGAGCCAGGTGATCGTGTCGTCGTCGCCGTGCCGTTGAGCGGCCACCCGTGCTTCGGCCCTCACCGCGAGCCGTGCCTCGGCGTCGCCGAGCACGGCGTAGGCGGTGCCCGTGTTGAACAGGCACAGGCTGGGCGAGACGCCGGCCGCCCTGCGTTCTTCCACGGCCTGGCGCAGGTCGCCGACGCCTTCCGGGTCCCCCTGCTTGACCCTGGCGAGGCCCAGGGCTTCCAGCGCGACGGCTCGGTCGACGCCGGTGGCACCGCGCAACGCCTCCCGCGCGGCGCTGATCGCGTCGTCCAGCCTGTCCACGAGCGTCAGGGAGTGCGCGAGGTACGCCTGCACGCCGAACACCCGCTCGTCCGGCCCGGCCAGCGCGAGGAACTCGATCGTGCGGTCGAGGTGCCGTTCGGCCGCCGCGTGGTCGCCCCGGTGCCAGGTGGCGCGCCAGGCCGCCCGGGAGGCCTCCGCCGCCCCCGCGAAGTTCTGGGCGCCGAGATGGAGTTCGACGGCTTCGGCCAGTTCCCCGAGTCCTCCACCGCTCGACGCCAGGCTCGATCCCAGCAACGTGAGCAGGCCCGCCTTGTCGGGGTGGCCGGGAGGGCAGACCGCCAGCGCGGCGCGGTAGCACCGGATCGCGGTCTCCCCGGCGGCCAGGGCGGTGGCCCTGCGGCCCGCGTCGGTGAGGGCCGTCCGCGCCTTGCGGCCCATGATGTCGCACGGCTTCCCGGAGGCCTCGGCGATCCACACCGCCTCCTGGAAGTGGTGCGCCAGCAGGGGAACGTGCTCCAACGGCAGCGCCTGCACCCACTCGGCCGCGTGGTAGTGCTTCATCGCCTTGGTGCCACGCGGAACCCGGTCGTAGGCGACGTCGCGCACCAGCACGTGGCTGAAGGCGTACTCGGCCTCGCCGAAGACCTTGCTGGGCCTGCGCTTCAGGAAGTCCCGCTGTGCCAGCACCTCCAGGCAGCGCGTGACCTCGGCGGCGTCCCGTTCCGCGACGACCGCGACCGCGCCCGGCCAGACCGCCGGACCGATGACCGCGGCGTCCTGCAGCACGGACCTCTCCAGCTGGGGCAACGAGTCGAGCCTCGCGCCGATGACGGTCTGCACCGTCTCCGGGAGGGCGTCCGGGGCGCCGTCGCGGAGCATGCGGACGTACTCGGCGGCGAAGAGCGGGTTGCCCGCCGCCCGTCGCAACAACGTTCGCACGTCGGCCACGACGTCGTGGCGGGCCATCAGCGTTTCGAGCAGCTGCGCTGTGTCCTCTTCGGACAGTGCGTCCAGCGTGATCGACTCACCTCGGACCGGCGGCCCCGGGCGTGCGGTGAGCAGCACCAGCAACGGCACGTCGTCCGCGGCGTCGGCCAGTCCGTGCAGGAAGCCGAGCAGCAGCTCGTCGGCCCAGTGCACGTCCTCGACGATCACCACCAGCGGTTCCTCCGCGAGGTGCTCGACCAGCCTGCGCCACGCCATCAGCGCGTCGCTGCCCTGCGGGCCGGCTCCGGCGAGCGCGCACAGCTGGGTGACGAGCCACGGGTCGTCGCTGATCGCCTGGATCTTGGCGGTGACCGCGGCGGCGTCGTCGGTGTCGAAGATCTGCGCGTGGCTCCGCACGATCTCCGCCAGCGGGGCGAACACGTCGTCGCGCGCGAACGGGGGCGTGCGGCCGGTGAGCGTCCGGCGACCCGTGGCGAACTCCCGGACGAGTCTGCTCTTGCCCACGCCCGGCTCGCCGGCCAGCGTGATCGTCCTCGGTCGGCCCGTCGCCCTGACCTGCTCGTACGCCTCGACGAGCAGGTCCATCTCGCGTGATCGGCCCACGAACGGCGCGTCGTCCCCGGTCGGCGTGAGCGCGCGGTCGGTCACCGGGCACGTGCCGACCTCGCCCTTCGCGGTCCGGGCGAGCAACCGCAGACCGGCGTCGAGCACCGTGCCGCCGACCTCGACGCGATCGCCGGACGTGACGAGCGCGGGCCCGGTGGACACCGCGGCCGCCGCCGGATGCTCGCCGGTGATCTCGAACGCGGCACGCACGGCCCGGGCGGCGTCGTCCTCGCGGTTGACCGGCGCCCCGAACGCCGCGCAGACCGTCGAACCGAGCGTCGTGACGGTGGTGCCGCCGAGGTCTTCGACGTGCCTGAGCACTTGTGCGACCGCGGTGTCCAGCCGTTCGTCGGCGGCCTCGTCCGCTCCCGGCAGTTCCAGCCGGACGACGAGGACGCTGACCTTCTTGCGTTCCAGCACGGTCGTCGTGGACGAGGGGGTGGCCGCGAGCGCCGGGTCCTGGGTGAGGATCGCCCGTTCCAGCCGGGCCAGTTCGGGCCCCGGATCGATGCCGAGCTCGGCGGCGAAGCGTTCGCGCGCGGCACGGAAGACCGCGAGCGCGTCGGCCTGCCTGCCGGACCGGTAGAGGGCGAGCATCAGCTGACCCCGCAGGCGTTCGCGCAACGGGTGATCGCTCACCAGCGTCTCGAGCTCCGCGATCACCTCGCGGTGGTGCCCGCACGCCAGTTCGGCGTCGAACCTGTCCTCCACCGCCCCGTCGCGCAGGTGCGTGATCTCCACCAGCTCCGGCCACGTGACGCCGTCCGCCACCAGGTCCGCGAGCACGGGCCCGCGCCACAACGCCAGCGCGTCCCGCAGGATCGCGGCGGTCTGCTCCGGCCCCGGCGCGGCCGAAGCGCGGTGCAGGGCGGCGCGGAACCGGTGCAGGTCGACGCGATCCGGTTCCGCACGCAGCAGGTAGCCGGGCTTGCGGGTGACGATGTCGAGCCCGGCCTTGCGCAACGCCGACACGACGTTGAGCAGGATCCCGCGTGCCGTGGGCGGATGCCCGTCAGGCCACAACGCCGCCGTGAGCTCGCTGATCGACACCACGCGGCCCGCGTTGAGCAGCAGGAGACCCAGCGTCGCCCGGCGGGTGAACCCGCCGACCCGGAGCTCCCTGCCGTTCACGCGGACCTGCAGGGGACCGAGTACCGCGAACTCGACAGACATCGGTCTGGACCATACCGCCGATCACCGCACCAGACGGATGCCTTCGTGCCGCGGCCGCTCGAACAGCCGGGTGCCCCGGTGCTTCAGGTGGAGGTCGAAGAACGCCGCCACGTAGTCGTGCTGGGCCCTGAGCGAATCCCCGGAGTCGATCGTCCCGATGAGACTCTCGCGGCGTTCCGCCGGTATGGCCGCGATCTGCGGCACGGACCACTGCAGGTCGCTGAAGCCGAGGTGCGCGCCGTCGTCGAGGTGCACGTCCCGCCTCCACCCGTGCTGGTTCGGCCAGAAGTCCGCCCACGTCCTGGTCAGGCTCGTGTCGACGTGGCTCAGCTCGCGTTCGCCGAGATCACCGCCGAACAGCAGGAACGGCCGGTCGAGGCCTCCGGTGACGGCCTTGCCCGGCGCGTAGGGGCCGTCGTCACCCGTGTGCTCCATGGCGCCGTCGATGTTGATGCCCGCGTCGAACCGGCGGTCGTCCGCCATCGTCTCGGCCGCCGTGTAGCCGCCGTACGAATGCCCGGCGATGCCGACGCGGGTGGTGTCCGCGCCCTTGTGCAGGCTCGGCAGCTGGTCGAGCACGAACCGCATGTCGGCGACCCGCGCGTCGATGGCCTTCTTCATCGTGGCCTGGCTCGCGTCCTGCATCAGGCCCCACTCGATGCGGTCGCCGGGGAACTCCACGGCCACCGTCTCGTGCGTGTGCGACACCGTGACCACGACGTAGCCGCGGCCGGCCAGGTCGTCCGCGGCCGCGGCGTAGAACTCGCGCGGTGTCTGAAGGCCCGGCGAGAACAGCACGACCGGCCACCTGCCCGGCGTGGCCGGGGCGTTCACGCGCGCCTGTCTCCTCGTGCCGGACCAGTCGACGGTCCCGGCGGGGATGCCGAGGTAGGCCGGGCTGGAGATGACCGGGTCCAGTGCCGTAGCGAGGGACGCGCCGAGCCACGGCGCCTGCTGCCCGGTCCGCCTCGCCGGGTAGCTGACGCTCACCATCAGCTCCCGGTTCTTCCCCGGCTGCCACGGGTCCGCGCGCGTCGAGTCGGTCAGGCGGACGTCGAACGTGCCGACCGCGAACGGGCCGGTGAGCTGCGGTGTCGTCAGTGTGGACGCGGCCAGGACGGCCGCCATCAGAAGCTGCATCGTTGATCTACCCCCTTCGCGCGCCAGCCTCGCAGCCGCGCGCTGAGAGGGTGCTGAGAGCTTGTGGCCACCGCGATCCGGTGCCATGTTGGACCGATGGGGCGGACAAAGGTGTTCGGGCTGCTGGTGGTGTGCGGGCTGCTGGCGGGATGTCTGGGGCAGACGCGGAGCGGTGATCAGGCGCGCAACGCCGACGCCAAGGAGATCACCCTGACGATCGTCGCCAACGCGGCGGTGGGCGGGAAGAACGCGCGCGGGGCGAACTGGATCCAGAACTGGGTGATCCCCAGGTTCACCGAGATGCAGAAGGCCAAGGGCGTCACGGCGACGATCAAGTTCGAGCAGAACGGCACCGGCGACGAGGACTACAAGACCAAGGTCGCGCTCGACCTGAAGACCGGTGGCGGCGGCGACGTCATCGAGATCGACGGCATCTGGCTCGGCGAGTTCGCGCAGGCCGGGCAGATCAAACCGCTCGACGAGGTCGTCGGCGACACCGGCTGGGACGGCTGGAACCAGATTCCCGAGGCCGTGCAGGGGCTCGGCGAGTTCGACGGCAAGCGGTACGGCGTGCCGATGGGCACGGACGGGCGCGTGCTGTTCTTCAACAGGAAGCTGTTCGCCCAGGCCGGGCTGCCCGCGGACTGGCAACCGAAGTCGTGGCAGGACGTGCTCGACGCGGGGGCGAAGCTCAAGGGCCTTCAGGGCGTGACGCCGATCCAGCTCAACGCCGGCAGCGCGATGGGCGAGGCCACGACGATGCAGGGTGTGCTGCCCGCGCTCGTGGGCACCGGCAAGCCGATCTACGAGAACGGGAAGTGGCAGGGGGATTCGGCGCAGCTCAAGGACGTGCTCGCGCTCTACCAGAAGATCTACGGCGGCGGGCTCGGCGATCCCGTGCTGCAGCAGGAGGCCAACGGCCGCCAGCGCTCGTTCACGCTGTTCAGCGAGAACAAGATCGGCATCCTGCTGGAGAGCGACTACTTCTGGCGGTCCGTCGTGGAGCCGAAGAACGGTGTGGCCGCGATGGCGGACCGCGACACCGCCGTCGGCTGGGCGCTGGTCCCGGCCAAGGACCCCAAGGCGGGTGTCGGAGGGCAGGACTTCGTGAGCATGTCCGGCGGAGGCGTGCGGGTGATCAACCCGAACACCCGGTACCCCAGGCAGGCCTGGGAGTTCATGCAGTTCCTCAACTCCGCCGAGGCCGTGAAGGAGTCGCTCGCGGGCACCGCGCAGCTCACGCAGCGCCAGGACGTGAACGACCAGGTGCTCGGTGGCGACCCGATGCTGTCGTTCATCGCGGAGAAGGTCCTGCCGGTCACCCGGTACCGGCCGGGCCTCGCCGACTACCCCAAGGTGTCGGCCGCGCTGCAACAGGCGACCGCCGACGTGGTGTCCGGCAAGAGTCCCGACGACGTCGCGCGGGCCTACAGAGAGACGTTGGTGAAGGCGGTCGGCGAGCAGAACGTTGGATAGCTCCGGCCTGGGCGTCCGGCGCGCGGTCGGGTTCGTCGCGCCGGCGCTGGTGCTGATCGGGATCTTCCTGGTCTTCCCGGCGCTGTGGACGCTCTACATCGGCATCACGAACTACCAGCTCACCGGGCCCGCGGCGGCGAACCCCCAGGTGGTCGGGCTGGACAACCTGGTCGAGGCCGTCCGCGACCCGCTGTTCACCAACTCGGTGTGGCTGACGGCGTTGTTCGTGCTGTTCTCGGCCGTCATCGGGCAGAACGTGCTCGGCTTCCTGCTGGCGTGGCTGCTGCGGTCGGTCAGCCCGTGGCTGCGGCGCACCACCGAGGGCCTGGTGCTGCTCTCGTGGATCCTGCCGAGCACGGTCGTGGCGTTCCTGTGGTTCGCGGTGCTGAGCCGCGACACGGGCACCCTGGGGCTGCTGCTCGGGCAGCCGGAGACGTCGTGGCTGGTGCAGTACCCGATGACCAGCCTGATCATCTTCAACATCTGGCGCGGCACGGCGTTCTCGATGCTGCTCTACACCTCGGCGCTGGCCGCGGTGCCGCCCTCGCAGCTGGAGACCGCGCGGCTCGCAGGCGCGTCGGGCCGGCAGACCGTGCGGGACGTGGTGTTCCCGCACATCCGCGGGCACGTGCTGACGAACACGCTGCTGATCAGCCTGTGGACGGCCAACGACTTCACGCCGTTCCTGCTGACGTCCGGCGGCCCGAACCACCAGTCCGAGGTGCTGCCGGTGCTGATCTACCGGCAGGCCCTGGAAGGAGGACAGCTCGGGTACGCGTCCGCGATGTCGATGCTGCTGCTGGTGGGCAACCTGGCGATCGCCCTGGTGTACCTGCGGTTGCTGCGGAGGCGGGCATGAGTCCTCTGTGGATCGTCCGGCGGATCGGCTTCTACGTGCTGATCGCGGTGGTGCTGGCGTTCTTCGCGGTGCCGATGCTGTGGCTGGCCTCGGCGCCGTTCGACTCGAAGCCCGGACTGGGGCTGCGCTGGCCGGACTGGACGGTGCGCAACGTCGTGGCGACCTTCGACCACCCGTACGCGCTGACGTCGCTGGTGAACTCGCTGGTGCTGTGCGTGATCGCGACCGTGGTGACGACGGTGCTCGCGGCGCTGGCGGCCTACGCGTTGTCACGGGTGCGGATTCCCGGCCGGGACCTGCTGCTGTACCTGCTCCTGCTGTTGTCGAGCGTCGTCACGGGCACGGCCGCGATGGTGCCGATCTTCGTGATGATGCTGCAGCTCGGCCTGATCGACTCGCAGTTCGGCACGGCGCTGGTGATCGCGGGCGGCATGCTGCCCGCGGCCATCTTCATCCTCAAGGACTTCGTGGACGCCGTGCCCCGGTCGTACGAGGAGTCGGCGCGGGTGTTCGGCGCCTCGCCCCGGCAGGTGCTCGCCCACGTCGTGCTGCCGGTCGCGCGGCCCGGTGTCGCGACGATCTTCGTGTGGGCGTTCGTCAACGCCTGGGGCAACTTCCTGCTGCCGTTCCTGCTGCTGCGCGACGTCGGCCGGCAACCGGCGGCCGTGCTGCTGCGCACCCTCTACGACGAGGGCGGCAGCGCCAACCTGACGGTGATCCCGGTGTTCTCGCTGCTGTACTCGATCCCGGTGGTCGTGCTGTACCTGTTCGTGAGCAAGCGGTACGGGTTCCGATTCCACGGAGGCATCAAGAGCTGATGGCGGCCATCACTGTCGAGGGTCTGTCCACCGTGTACCCCAACGGGGTGCGGGCGGTGGACGCGCTGGACCTGAAGATCGCCGACGGCGAGCTGTTCGCCCTGCTCGGCCCGTCCGGCTGCGGCAAGACCACGTTGCTGCGCACGATCGCCGGCCTCGAAGGCGCCACCGATGGAACCGTGGCGATCGGCGACCGCGACGTCACGCGGCTGCAGCCCGGTGAGCGCCGGGTGGCGATGGTGTTCCAGGACTACGCGTTGTTCCCGCACATGACGGTGTCGGAGAACATCGCCTATCCGCTGCGGGTGCGGGGCGTCGCGAAGTCCGTGCAGCGGGAGACGGCCGTGCGCACCGCCGAAGGCCTGAGCCTGGGCGCCCTGCTGGACCGGCGGCCCGGCCAGCTCTCGGGCGGCCAGCAGCAACGGGCGGCGCTCGCCCGCGCGGTCGCGGCGTCGGCCGAGGTGCTGCTGCTGGACGAGCCGCTGTCCAACCTGGACGCCCGGCTGCGGCTGGAGGCGCGGACGTTCCTCAAGAAGCTGCAGCGAGAGCTGGCGCTGACGACGGTGTTCGTGACGCACGACCAGGCCGAGGCACTGGCGCTGGCCGACCGGATCGCGGTGATGGACGCCGGCCGGATCCGCCAGCTCGGCACGCCGCGCGAGGTGTTCCAGCGCCCCGCGGACACGTTCGTCGCCAACTTCATCGGCTCCACGCCCATGAACCTCGTGCCACGCGGCTCGGAGATCATCGGCGTGCGGCCCGAGTACCTGTCACCCGCGGCCGACGGCCTGTTCACCGGCGAGGTGTCCATTGTGGAGAACCTGGGCGTGACGTCGCTGGTGACGCTGGACTGCGGGGAGGACCAGATCGGCTACGTCGTGCCCGAGGACGACGAGCCCGAGATCGGCACGACGGTGACCGTGGACGCGCCGCCCGCGCGCGTTCTGCGTTACGACAAGGAGACCGGCCTACTCGTGAGGTGACCATGTTCCAGACCGATGGCTACGAGACGCACTCCGGCGTGCTCGCGCCGGCGAAGTTCGAGGCGCTGGCCGCGCACTTCGAGGCCAAGCTGGCGGCCCTGCCGCAAGGACAGCGACCCGAGCACATGGACGTGCCGCACCTGACCGACCCCGCCCTGTTCGAGTGGCTGCTGGACCCGGACGTGCTGGACCTCGTCGAGTCGCTGATCGGCCCGGACATCGCGCTGTTCTCGTCGCACTTCATCTGCAAACCGGCCGGCGACGGCAAACCCGTGCCGTGGCACCAGGACGCGCACTTCTGGCGCGACAGCATCTCGCCCGCGGGTGACGCGATCACCGTGTGGCTCGCGATCGACCCGTCGACCGTCGAGAACGGCTGCCTGCGGGTGATCCCGGGCAGCCACCTCGCCGCCGTCGAGCACACCGGCACCGCCGACTCGTTCTTCAACCAGGAGACGGCGGTGGACGAGTCCCGCGCCGTCGACGTGGAACTGGAACGCGGGGCGTGCAGCGTGCACTCGGCAATGCTGGTGCACGGCAGCCCGCCGAACCGCAGCACCTCGCGCCGCTGCGGTTACACCATGCGGTACATGCCGACCACGGTCCGGTTCCTGAAACCCGGCGACCACAAGATCTACCTCGCCCGCGGGCGCGACCACGCCGGCAACACCTACAGCTCGACCGACAGCTCCTGAACCGCCGCCTCGTCCACCTCCACGCCGAGCCCCGGACCCGCCGGCACCTGCGCCCTGCCGTTCTCCACGGTGATGCCGGAGGCGTAGGGCGAGGAGACGAACTGGCGTCCGTTGAGGTCGGCCGGACCCGCGATCCCGTGCGCGGCGAACAGGTGCAGCGACGCCGCCAGCCCGACGTCGGAGTCGGTGAGGCCGGAGCCGAGCAGCCGCACGCCGCAGTCCTCCGCGAGCTGGCACAGCCGCCGGGAGAGCGTCAGGCCGCCGGAGCGTTGCACCTTCGCCACCGCGACGTCGACGGCGTCCAGCTTGACGAACGTGGCGAGGTCGCTGGGGTGCCTGAGGCTCTCGTCCAGCGCCACGGGCAGGGGAGAGGCCGCACGAAGCCGTCGCTGACCGACAACGTCGTTGGCGGGCAACGGTTGTTCGAACGCGAACACGTCGAACTCCTGAAGCCTGGTGGCGATCCTGAGTGCCTCGTCGACGGTGTAGGCCTGGTTCGCGTCGACCCACAGCGGTGCGTCGGGCGCGGCCTCGCGGACGGACCTGACGACGTTCAGGTCGGTGCGCTCGTCGTGCAACCCGATCTTCACCTTGAACGACCGGTAGCCGTTCTCGACGCCCTCCGCCACGCACTCCGCGACCTCGGCGGGCGTCTGGCCGGAGACGATCCACGCCAGCTCGACCTCCTCGCACCGGCGCTGCCCCCACAACGCGCCGAGAGGCACGTTCAGCGCCCGGCCGACCAGGTCGTGCAGCGCCACGTCCACCGCGCACTTGGCCAGCGGCGCGCCGATCGAGAAGCCGCGGTTGATCGTGCGGCCGAAAATCCGGCTGATCCCGTCGAGCTGCCACACCGGCTGACCGAGTATCGCCGGTGCCAGATAATTGCCAATAGTGGAGGAGATCGATTCAGTCGTCTCGTACGTCCAGGCGGGGATCGGGGTGGCCTCACCCCATCCGCAGACCCCGTCCGCGCTGACCTTGGTGAGGATGCGGATGCTCGGAAGCCCTGCGACGGCGACGTTTCCGCCCGACACGCCGAACGAGCGCAGGGTGGGAAGTGCGACCGCGTAGACGTCCACGCGGTCGATCGTCAGGTCCAGCTTCATCGATCCTCCGTCTTGACCGTGCAGTGGACCGGACATAGCGTACCTGGAAAGCGCTTTCCGAGACCTCAGGGAGCTTCGTGGACACGGTTCGGGCGGACCGCTGGCGCGGCGTCGTGGAGCGGGCGTGGCGTCCGGCCGCGCTGCTCGCCGCCTGCCTCGCCATCTGGCACCTCATCACCGTCACCGGCCTGGTCGAGGCCTACCTCGTGCCGTCACCGGCCAAGACCTTCGGCCTGCTGGCCGACAAGTGGTCGTACCTGTCGGGCCACACCTGGGTGACCACCTACGAGACCGTCCTCGGCTTCGTCATCGCGGGCGTCCTCGGCGTCCTGGTCGCCGTCGCGATGGTCTACTCCAGGACGATCGAGAGCACCGCGTACCCGATCCTGCTGTTCGCCCAGGTCATCCCGAAGATCGCGATCGCGCCGCTGTTCGTGGTGTGGCTCGGCTTCGGCTTCGAGCCCAAGGTGATCGTGGCCGTGCTGATGGCGTTCTTCCCCGTGGTCATCTCCACGGTCACCGGCCTCAAGTCGGTCGACACCGAGATGCTCGAACTCGCCGCGACGATGGGCGGCGGTCCGGTCAAGACGTTCGTGAAGATCCGCTTCCCGGCGGCCCTCCCGCACCTCTTCGCGGGCCTGAAGGTCGCCGTCACGCTCGCCGTGACCGGTGCCGTGGTCGGCGAGTTCGTCGGCTCCAACGAGGGCCTCGGCTACGTGATCCTGCAGGCCAACGGCAACATGGACACCCCGATGCTGTTCGCCGGCCTGATCGTCATCTCGCTGGTGGGCGTCCTGCTCTTCCTCCTGCTCGACCTCGCCGAGAAGCTGATGCTGCCGTGGCACGCCAGCCGGCGCGGCGCCGCCGTCACCACTCTCCTAGCGAAGGGCGGATCATGAAGAAACTGCTCGCAGGCTTACTTCCCGCAATGCTGCTGGTCGCCGCCTGCGGTGGAGGCGGCGGCACGACCTCAGGGACCGGCGGTGAGACCAAGGAGGTCACGCTCACCCTCAACTGGTACCCGTACGGCGAGCACGCGCCGTTCTACTACGGCGTCAAGCAGGGCATCTACGAAAAGCACGGCATCAAGCTGAAGATCCAGGCGGGCCAGGGCTCCGGCAAGACCGTCACGGCCACCGGCGCCGGCCAGACCGACTTCGGCTGGGCCGACACGTCCGCGCTGGCCACCGCGGTCGAGCAGGGCGTGCCGGCCAAGAGCATCGGCGTGTTCCTGCAGACGACTCCGGCGTCCGTGCAGTTCTTCACCGACAAGAACATCAAGAAGCCGGAGGACCTGAAGGGCAAGTCCGTCGCCACGACGGCGGGCGACGCGCTGACGAAGACGTTCCCGGCCTTCCTGAAGCAGAACGGCATGCAGGAGTCCGACGTCTCCATCCAGAACATCGACCCCGCGGGCAAGATGGCCGCGGTCATCTCGAACCGCACGGACGTGCTGCTCGGGTTCGCGTCCGACCAGGGGCCGACGATCAAGGAGAAGTCCGGCAAGGACGTGAGCTACCTGCGGTTCTCCGAGTTCGGGCTGAACTACTTCAGCAACGGGCTGCTGACGTCGAAGTCGATGCTGCAGAAGGACCCCGAGCTGGTGAAGAAGATGGTCACGGCCACTCAGGAGGCTTGGGCGGCGGCTGAGAAGGCACCGGAGGCGGCGGCCGAGTCGATGAAGGGCGCCGCGGAGCAGCTGCCGTCGCCGACCGTCGTGCTGGAGCAGTTCAGGACGACGCTGACGTTGCTGCACACCGAGGCCACGAAGGACAAGGCGCCGGGCGTCAACACCGCGGAGGACTGGAAGAAGACCATCGACACCTTCCAGAAGACCGGCATCATCAAGGAGGCTTCCGACCCGTCGGCCTACTGGGAAGAAAGTGTTGCCCCGAAGGGATGAGCACCGCAGGGATGAGCACAACTCTGGGAACCACTTCCGCTGTCGCCATCGATGACGTCTCCGTGCGCTTCCAGTCGAAGCGCACGGAGGTGACGGCGATCCAGCAGGTGTCGCTCGACGTCGCGCCGGGCGAGTTCGTGTCCATCGTCGGGCCGTCCGGCTGCGGCAAGTCGACGTTGCTCAAGCTGGTGTCCGGGCTGCTGAAGCCGTCGTCGGGCTCGGTGACGCTGCTCGGCGAGCAGGTCCGCGGTCCGCGCCACGACATCGGGTTCGTCTTCCAGCGCGCCGCCCTGCTGGAGTGGCGGTCGGCGCGCAGGAACATCCTGCTGCAGGCCGAGATGCGCGGGATGAACTCGGCCGAGGCGGGCAGGCGGGCTGACGAGCTCATCGAGATGACGGGGCTGTCCGGGTTCGAGAACGCCCTGCCGCACGAGCTGTCCGGTGGTATGCAGCAGCGCGTGGCGTTGTGCCGTGCGTTGCTGCACCAGCCGCGCGTGCTGCTGATGGACGAACCTTTCGGCGCGCTGGACGCGTTGACGCGCGAGCAGATGAACGTCGAGCTGCACCGGGTGTGGCGGGAGACCGGGACGACGGTGTTGCTCGTGACGCACTCGATCGCGGAGTCGGTGTACCTCGCGAACCGGGTGATCGTGCTGACGCGGCGTCCGGCGGTGGTGCAGGAGGTCATCGAGGTCGACCTGCCCGCCGAGCGGGACTACTCCACGACGATGGCCCGTCCGGAGTTCGCGTCGGCGACCGCGCACATCCGCGACCTGCTGGGAGCCGTGACAGGGCACGACTGAGGGCGTAGAGTCTGGTCAGCCGCCGCGTGGTAAGCGCTTTCCCAAGCCGACCCACGAGGTGGTGTGCGATGAACAGATCGCTGTCCGTCATTGCCGTGCTGGCGTTGGTGGCGGCCACCCTGGTGCCACAGGCGGCCGCCCAACCCGGTCCGGTGGCGGACCCGCTCCTGACGCCCTCGCCGTCCGGTGCCGGCGTGCGGCTGCAGGAGATCGCACGGCTGCCGCAGTCCTCCACCACTCCGGAGGCGGGGGACAGCAGGCTCAAGCAGTACAACCGGATCAACTACATCGGCGAAATTCCGGACGGCTCCGGCAGGTTCTTCGTGCCGGACATGAACGGCAGGATGTACACGCTGAGCCGGGACGGTGGCGGGCGGCGGACGTACCTCGACGTCCGCTCGGCGGTCGGCGCGAACTTCCACAACCACCAGGGGCTCGGCAGCGGGTTCGGGTTCGTCGCGTTCCACCCGCGGTTCGCGAGCAACGGCAAGTTCTACACCGCGCACACCGAGGCCAAGGACGCGCTGAAGAACCGCACGCCCGACCTTCCCTCGCCGAACTCCGTGGTACACGGCGTGATCACCGAGTGGACGGCGTCGAACCCGAAGGCGGCGACGTTCGCGGGCACGCGGCGGGAGCTGTTGCGCGTCGGGTTCGCCATGTACCTGCACGGTTTCCAGGAGATCGGCTTCGGGCCGGACGGGCTGCTGTACCTGGCCGTCGGCGACGGCGGCATCGGTTACCGGTCGGACGTGCCGCAGGACGTCTCGGTACCGCAGGGCAAGATCCTGCGCATCGATCCGGCGGGAACCGGCAGCGGCAACGGGAAGTACGGCATCCCGCCCTCGAACCCGTTCCTGGGCAGGCCTGGCGCGCTGGCCGAGCTGTACGCGATCGGCATGCGCGACCCGTACCGGTTCAGCTGGGACTCCGGTGGCACGCGCAAGATGTTCCTGGGCCACATCGGGGAGAAGGTCGTCGAGTCGGTCTACGAGGTCAAGCCAGGAGCCAACCTCGGCTGGGGTCAGCGGGAAGGCCATCTGAGCTACCGTCGAGACGATCCCCGGTGCCAGCTCTACCCCCTGCCCGCCGACGACGCGAAGTTCGGCTACACCTATCCGGTCGCGGGCTTCGACCACAACCGGCCGGGCGGTGGTTGCGGTGACAGCGGCAACGCGCTGATCGGCGGGTTCGTCTACCGCGGCACGGCGATCCCTTCCCTGCAGGGCAAGTACGTCTACGGCGAGGGCGTGAAGGGCCTGCTGTACTACGCCGAGGAGAAGGACATGCGGGCCGGCGCGCCCATCGCGAGGACGTTCGAGCTCGCCGTGTACGACGCGTCGGGCAACCGGACGACGATGCGGGCACTGGCCGGCAAGAGCCGCGTCGACCTGCGGTTCGGCACGGACGCGGCCGGTGAGCTCTACGTGCTGGCCAAGGCGAACGGGAAGGTCTGGAAGGTCACCGGCACCGTGCGCACCCAGCAGGCCTGCGACACGGGCGGTGACGTCGTCAGCGGAGTCACCGGTGCGGGCGACTGGAAGCCCGTCACGCCGTCGCGCTGGCGGTTCCCCGGCAACGAGGTGGTGCTCTCCAGGGCCGGTGCGGTCAGGCCCGGTCCGCGCCGTCCGAACGAGTACGCGGTCGTCACCAAGGGGCCCGCGTTCGGCAACGTGGTCGTGGACGCCCAGGTGCGGCTGGACACGCCGGTCTCGCAGAAGGACCGCGACGTCGTCATCGTGTTCGGGTACCAGTCCGACACCCGCTTCTACTACGCGCACCTGTCGTCGGACAACAGGATCTACCCGCACAACGGCATCTTCCTGGTGGACAACGCCGACCGCGTGCGGATCGACGACCAGTGGAACGGCTCGGTCGGCGCTCCCCCCGCTGTCACCGACATGAAGTGGCACCACGTCCGCATCACGCACTGCGCCGACACCGGGGCGATCGCCGTGTACGTGGACGGCTCGTCGCAGCCTTTGATGACCGCGACGAACCCGGTGCTCAAGTCCGGGCGCGTCGGCTTCGGCTCGTTCGACAACGTCGGTCGCGTCGCCGACCTCCGGATCAGCGGGAAGGCCGCGTCCGTGCAGGCCGGGGCCTCTCCCGAGGTGTCGCCGGGCATCGCGTCCGCCGTGGTGCACCACTACGACTTCGAGCACCCGGCCGCCGACCCGCGGAAGGAGGACGACATCGGGCGGGCCGGCTCCCGCACGCTGATCTCGCTGGTCAACGGCGGCGCGGCCATGCGGGTGCCGGACGGCGCCTTCCCGGCCTCCAGGACCTCGCTGCAGCTCAAACAGGTGCGACCGGGTACCAGGAGCAACGACGACTGGAAAGCGGGCGTCCACGACTCGTCCGGCGTCACGTCGATGAAGGCGTTCAGCAGGGCGCGCGGCATGTCGATCATGACCTGGGTGAAGATCACCGGTGAGGCACCCGCGCGGAACTCCAACTCGTCCGGCACGTCGGACTTCTACGGCGCGACAGGCATCGCCGGCATCCTCTCGGGCGACTCCGACGGCCACGCCGCGAGAGCGTTGCTGGAGACGGAGAACCACGACGGCGCGATGCGGCTGATAGCGCTCGGCCGCCGCGCCGACGGCGGTGACAAGCAGTTCTTCGTGGCGAACGCCGACTGGAAGACGCTGCTGCCCATGAACAAGTGGGTGTTCCTCGCGGGGACCTTCGACTTCGACAACGGCTCGATCGGCCTGTACGTCGACGGCAAGGCCGTGGAGGGCACCTATGCGGTCAAGGGTGATCCGTGGAAGATCGCCGGCGCGCCGGAACCGGACCTCACGTCGGCCGCCGCCCCGCGCGGGATCAAGATCGGGGGCAGTCACCCGCGCAACGACCGCGAGGCCAATGCCTGCAACTGCCGCCTCGACGGACTCATGCTCCTCGATCGCGCCGTGAGCGCCGACGAGGTGCGAGGCCAGTACGACTGGGTACTGGGGTTGTAACCGCCCTGTTAGCTGGGTAGATTCCGGGGGTCGCCGCATTGGAAAGCGCTTTCCGCTGCCGTGCTGCCACGGCCTGGCCCACAGGGTGGTGGGGATGTACAGACGCTTATCTCGTTTGGCAGTCACAACATTCGTGCTCTCGGCTTTGTTCGTGCCCATCGCGTCGGCGCAGTCCGACGCGCCGATCGCCGACCCGCTGCCGACGCCGGGTGCGTCCGGTATCGGCCTGGAACTGACCGAGGTCGCGCAGCTGCCGAAGTCGCAGCCCGTGCCACCGCCGACCGACACCAGACTGGTGCGCTACAACAGGATCAACTACCTCGGCGAGGTGCCCGACGGCTCCGGCCGGATGTTCGTGCCCGACATGAACGGCAAGCTCTACCTGCTCGACGAGGGCGTCCAGCACGCGTTCCTGGACCTGGGCGCGGCCATCGGCCCCGACTTCCACACCCACCGCGGCCTGGGCAGCGGCTTCGGGTTCGCCGCTTTCCACCCGGACTTCAGGCGCAACGGCAAGTTCTACACCGTGCACACCGAAACCGGTTCCGCGCTGACCACCAAGAAGCCCGACCTGCCCTCACCCGCGAACTCACAGGTGCACGGCGTGGTCACCGAGTGGACCGCCTCGGACCCGCGCGCGGACGTCTTCTCCGGCACGCACCGCGAACTGCTGCGGGTCGGCTTCGCGTCCTACATCCACGGCTTCCAGGAGATCGGCTTCAACCCGACGGCGCGCTGGTGGGACGAGGACCACGACCTGCTCTACATCGCGTCCGGCGACGGCGGCATCGGCGTCTCGACCACCGTGCCGCAGGACCTGGCGCTGCCGCAGGGCAAGATCCTGCGCATCGATCCCGCCGGTCGCGACGGCGTGAACGGGCAGTACGGCATCCCGCGCGCGAACCCGTTCGTGCACAAGGCAGGCGCGCTGGGTGAGATCTACGCGTACGGCATGCGCGACCCGTACCGCTTCAGCTGGGACCGCGTCACCCGCCGGATGTACATGGGCCACATCGGCGAGAAGGCGGTCGACGCGGTCTACGAGGTCCGCAAGGGCGCCAACCTGGGCTGGAGCGAACGCGAGGGCATCTGGGAGTACCGGCGCGGCGACCCGTCGTGCGGTGTGTTCCCGCTGCCCGCCGACGACGCGAAGTACGGCTACACCTACCCGGTCACCGCGTTCGACCACAACCGCCTCTCGTCCCAGCGGCCGTGTGCCGACAGCGGCAACGCGTTGATGGGCGGCTTCGTCTACCGCGGTTCGAAGATCCCTTCGTTGCGCGGCAAGTACATCTACGGCGAGGGCGTGAAGGGCCTGCTCCACTACGCCGACGAACGCGAAATGCGGGCGGGCAGGCCGATGGCCGTGTCGCGCGAACTCATGGTCTACGTCAACGGACAGCTGACCACGATGAAGGCTCTGGTGAACGACCCGAACCGGGTCGACCTGCGCTTCGGCCAGGACGCGGCCGGCGAGCTCTACGTGCTGGCCAAGGCGAACGGCAAGATCTGGAAGGTGACGGGTGCCCGCACCTTCGCCGCCTGCCGCTCCGGCCACGACTTCGTCGCCGGGACCGGCTCCGCGCGGTCGTGGCAGCCGGTGACCCCGTCGCTCTGGCAGTTCCCCGGCCGTGAGGTCGTGCTGGCCCAGCCCGGCGTCGCCCGCCCAGGCCCGCGCCGCCCGTTCGAGTACGCCGTGCTGCAGAAGGGACCGGCGTTCGGTTCGGTGCAGGTCGACGCCTCGGTGCGGCTGGACACCCCGGTCGCCGAGTCCAACCGGGACGTGATCATCGTGTTCGGCCACCGCTCCGACACCGAGTTCTACTACGCGCATCTCTCGTCGGACAACAAGATCTACCCGCACAACGGGATCTTCGTCGTGAACAACGCCGACCGCCTGCGCCTCGACCACCAATGGGACGGCGTGCGTTCCGTCGGCGCGCCTCCGGCCGTCAGCGACACGGCCTGGCATCGCGTGCGGGTGAAGCACTGCACCGACTCGGGCGAGATCGCCGTGTACGTGGACGGTTCGCCGTACCCGCTGATGACCGCCGTGGACAAGACGTTCTCCTCGGGCCGCGTCGGTTTCGGCTCGTTCGACAACATCGGCAGAGTCCGCGACCTGCGAGTGCAAGGCAAGGGGGTTCGATGAGGCGGCTTCTCGCGCTCGGGCTGGTCACGGTGTTCAGCGTCGGCCTGGCCGCACCGGCGCAGGCCGCGTTCGGCACGGTGCTGCCCACGTTGTCCCGCAACCTGGTGTCGTACTACGACTTCGAACACCCGGTGCGCGGAGACAAGTCCCTGGAACGGGACAGAGGCCGTTCAGGCACGTCGTTGCGGCTGATCAACGGCGGCGCCGACATGCGCGTGCGCGACGGAGCGTTCCGGCACAGCCGCAACTCCCTGCAGCTCAAGCAGATCAACCCGGCTCTCGCCGGCAACGACGACTGGAAGGCGGGCCTGTACGGCGAAACCGGTGTGCCCACGCTGAAGGCGTTCAACGGCACGCGCCAGGCGTCGATCATGGGCTGGGTGAAGATGACGGGCCAGAACCCGGCCCCGAACTCGAACTCGGCCAACCCGGACGACCTCTACGGCGCCATCGGCCTGGCGGGCGTCCTGACCGGCGACTCCAACGGCCACGTGGTGCGCGCGCTGCTGGAGCTGATCCAGGTCGGCGGTGAACTGAAACTGGTCGCGCTGGCCCGCAGGCTCGACGGCGGCGAGTCCCAGACGTTCGCGGCCGCCGAGCCGTGGCAGCAGCTGTTGCCGCAGAACGAATGGGTGTTCCTCGCGGCCACGTTCGACTTCGACACCGGCTCGATGGCCCTGTACCGCAACGGAAAGTCACTCGCGGGCAACTACGTCGTGGCCGGTGACCCGTGGAAGCTCGAAGGTGAACCGGAACCCGACCTCGCCTCGGCGACCGACCCGCGCGGGTACAAGATCGGCGGGAGCTACCCGCAGAACACCCGCGAGGGCAACGCCTGCAACTGCCGGATGGACAGCCTCATGTTCCTCGACCGGGCCGTCCGCCCGTGGGAGGTGCACCTGCAGTACCGCTGGATGACGGGTTAGGGCCTGTATCGAAGTCTGATCCGCGATAGCCGGGCCCGAGGCGGCCCCTGGTGGCACGGCCGGATGGCCCACATACAACACCGGTATGCGGGCCATCCGGCCGCACCACCAGGAACCACCTCAAGCGCGACTCTCATCGAACCAGACTTCGATACAGGCCCTAGTCGAACACCAGGACGCCCTGGGCGGCCGGCTGCATCGTCCCGACCTTGGCCTCGCTGACCTTCAGCCTGGACAGGTCGGCGATCGGCTGGCCGTCCGTCCCGACGAACGCCACCTTCACCGGCGCCATGCCCGGCAGCTCGGCGGTCATCTCGTTGATGGCGAACGAGCCGGCGTCGTCGTCCACGTCCAGCTGCACGCCGGCGAACGCGGTCTGGCCCGGCTGCAGGGTGATCGACGGCCCCTCGCCGGGCACCAGCTTCTGCTCCACCGGGATCGCGGCGGGCTGGTTCGCGGGGTTGGTGAAGGCGAGCTTCGGCCAGCCCTGGAACGTGATCGGCGCGGTGCCCTGGTTCGTCGCGGCCAGCAGGCCGAGGCCGGGCTTGCCCTGCATGGTCAGCTCGGCCTTCACCGCGGGCTGCTGCTGGTCGCTCGCCGACGTGGGTGCGGTCGAGCCAGCCGGTTGGTCTCGGGGCGCGGGGTCCGGCGCCCCGCAGGCCGTCGCGCTGACCGTGAGCAGGGCGGCGATGATCGTGAGACGCATTCGAGGACTCCCTGACCCGGTGGTTCGTGTTGATCTCCATCGGATGACCGGGGCAGGGGTCTCACAAACCCGCACCGCTCGATCGGGTGTCAGAGCGTGGCGACCCGCACCGCCTTCGCCATCGCCTCGAAGCCCTTGTCACCGGGGTGCAGGTGGTCGCCCTCGTCGTAGTCGGGCCTGATCCGCTGCGGGTCGGCCGGGTCGCGGATCACCTGGTCGAAGTCGACGACGGCGTCGAAGTCGGGGCTCGTCCGGATGAACGCGTTCACGGCCTGGCGCACCGACTCGAGCTCCTCGGTGTAGCTGTTCCAGCCCTTGAACGGGGTGATCGTCGCGCCGATCACCCGCAGGCCGCGGTCGTGCGACCGGGACGCGATCTGCTTCAGCGCGGCGATGATCTTGGCCGGGTCGGTCTGGTGCGGGGTCTGCTGGATGTCGTTGATGCCCTCGAACACGATCACCGTGCGGACGCCGGACTGGGTGAGCACGTCGCGGTTCAGCCTGGCCAGCGCGTTGGGACCGGCCCAGTCGCCGTCGAGCAGCAGGCGGTTGCCGCTGATGCCCGCGTTCAGCACGCCCAGGCGGGTGTTCACGCGGTCGGCGAGCTGGTCGGGCCAGCGCAGGTTCGCGCCCCACGTCGAGTTCGCGCCGTCGGTGATCGAGTCGCCGAGCGCCACGACGCTGCCCCGCAGGCTGGAGGACCTGACGTCCACGCCGGAGACGTAGTGCCAGTTCGTGGTGCGTTCGCGGTAGGCGGCGGCGGACTCGTCGGCGGTGTGGTCGCCGTCGCGGGTGAAGTACGAGTTCTGCATCGTGAGCTGGTGGCGCGTCACGGGGCCGCCGGGCTCCGGCGTGTAGACGCTCACCAGCAGGTCGGAGTCGGCGGGGACGGTCAGCGCCACGCCGTCGCTGACCACGTCGGCGCCGGGCGGGGCCGTGATCGACCTGGCGCCGCCGAATGTCAGCGTGCGCATCGTGCCGGGCAGCGCGAGGGGCGTGTCCGGACCGGCCGCGCGGGCGACCGTGACCTGGCCGAACAGGATCGGGGTGCGGCCGTAGGCGTTGGAGAGCCGGACGCGGATCTCCTTGCCGCCGGCGCTGACGTGCACGATGTTGCGCACCGAGAAGTTCGGATAGCCGTTCTCCGTGCCGGGGACCGCGGAGGACGGCGCGGTCGCCCACGTGCCCACCCACCGGGGCGGTGCGGCCTGCGCGGGCGAGGCCGCGGCCACGAGCAACGCCACTGCCAGCAGAAAGCGCGTCATACCTCGACCTTGGCAGCGCTCCTGCTCGTCCGGTATCCGCCGATCTTCGGATCTATGATGCCCATCGTGTGGAACGGGGCGGAGTACCAGCGCAGGTTCGACTCGCTCGCCGAGTCGGGGATGGACGTGCACGGAGAGGCGACCTTCGTGCGTGCGTTCGAGCCGGCCTCCGTCCTGGACGCCGGGTGCGGCACCGGACGGGTCGGAATCGAGCTGGCCAGGCACGGAATCGAGGTGGTGGGCGCGGACGTCGACGCCTCGATGCTGGCCCACGCGCGCAAGCAGGCGCCGGACATCCCGTGGGTGCTGTCCGACCTGGCCGAACTCGACCTGGGCCGGACGTTCGACGTGGTCGTCATGGCGGGCAACGTGCCGCTGTTCACCCCTCCCGGCACGCAGGCGGCACTCGTCGCGGGTGTGGCCAGGCACGTGGGGAACGTGCTGATCGCCGGTTTCAGCCTGGACCGCGGTTACACCGCCGACGACTACGACGAGCACTGCGAACAAGCCGGGCTCACGCTGGTCGAACGGTTCGCCACGTGGGACCGGAAACCCTTCGAGGGCGGCGACTACGCGGTGACCGTGAGCCGTCTCAACAGGCCCTGACCCTGGCCCGGCTCCTCCGGACGCGGTAGATCTGGTTGATCTACCGGCAGGGGGAGCACATTGCGTTTAGCAGCAGCGATCGCCGCCACCGCACTGGTGGTGAGCGGTCAGACCGCCGTGGCGGCGGCACCGGCACCGGTCCAGCCGGATCCGTTGCTGGCCTTCGTGGAGGACCCGGGCAGGATCGACCTGGCCGCGGTGGCGAGGGCGCGCGACGCCAGGAGCCGGGCACGCGTCCTCTCCTCGACGGTGCCGGACTACGTCCACGCGGAACGTGAGCCAGCCTCGGCGCGGGGCCGCAACGACAGCTGGTGGGCCGCCGAGTCCACGGACTTCCGCCGCCACCGCGGCGCGGTGTTCACGGGCTCGCTGCTCGCGGACCCGACCATGCCGGTCGTCCCCGAGGCCGCCGAGCCGAACGACTCTGCGGCGACGGCGAGCGGCACGGGTGTCGGCACCACCCGCCGCGCGATCCGCACGACCGGCACGATCACCGGCGGGGACCAGGACTTCTACCGGCTGCGCGGCGCCGGGCTCACGTCCGTCGCGACGCTCACGCCCGGCAGCGACCTCGACACCGTGCTGACGGTGTTCGACGCGGCCGGCGCCGAGATCGCGTCCAACGACAACGTCGGCCCGAGCATCGACGCGACTCTGTCGGTGGAACTCACCGCCGGCGCCGACCACTTCGTGCGCGTCACGGGCGGCCCGAACAGCTCTGGCACCTACGAGCTGACTCTCGGCACCGGAGAAGGCAAGGGAGACAAGGACTTCTTCGCCATCGACCTGAAGGCGGGCGATGTCGTCGGCGCGTCGGTCACGGGGTCCGCGCGCAAGGTCGTCGTGCACGACACCAGGGGCCGTGAGGTCCAAGGCTCCCGGCAGGACTTCTCGGTCGTCTACCCGGCGACGAGCCCGCTTCCCGGTGGTGGCAACGCGGTGACGGACTACATCGCGCCACGGGACGGCCGTTACCACGTCGGCGTCGAGGACGGCGCCGGCCGCTACGACCTGACGGTGAAGGCGTTCCGGCCCGGCAGTGAGAAGGCGGGCCTGCAGACGGTGTTCGTGGACTTCGACGGCGCTCTCGTCGACACCTCGCCGTGGGGTGTGCCGGGCACCAGGTCGTTGTCCCCGATGGTGCACTTCCTGGCCGCGTGGGGCCTGAGCGCGTCCGACGAGAACGCCGTGATCTCCGCGGCGGTGAACACGATCCGGGAGAACCTGGCGCTGCGGGGCGACTTCGGCGTCCGGCTGCTCGACAGCCGCCACCACGCAGACCCGTGGGGGCAGAAGAACGTGAGCCGCCTGGTGATCGGCGGCACCGTCGCCGAGTCCGGTGTGGACACCGTGGCCATCGCGCAGAGCATCGACCCCGGCAACTTCGGCCACGAGGAGACCGCGCTGGTGCAGCTCGACCGGCTGAGCCTGCCCGCGGGACCGCCCATCTCGCTCAACACCTACGTCAAGCCGGAGAGCGACAAGATCCTGTTCGTCGGTCGCGCGCTGGGCAACATCGCGGCGCACGAGCTGGGGCACATCTCCGGTTCGTGGCACCAGGACCAGTTCAACGAGCACGACACGCTGATGGACCAGGGCGGCAACCCGACGGCGATGTTCGCGGTCGGTGCCGACGCCGCCGGCGGCACAGCCGACGACACCGACATGGACTTCGGCGAGGACGTGTTCGTGCCGAACGAGGGTTTCACCGGCATCGAGGACGCGGCCACGCGCACGAAATGGGGGTACAGCAGGGGTTAGCGGTACGCCTGGACCGCCGCCTGGACGAAGTCGCGGGTGAGCGGGTCGTCCTCGATCCACGCGATCACGACGGGGCTGGGTGCCATGTCGGCCAGCGGCACCACGACGAGCTCGCCCAGGTCGTGGCCGAGCGGCGCCAGGCCCACGGAACCGTTCCACAGCACGGACTGCACGCACTCCTGGACCGCGCGGACGGTCGGGCCGGTGCGCGGTTCCCCGCCGTTCCAGTAGTTCCGCCAGATCTCGTCGGTCCCGTCCGGGAACTGGAACCAGTCGCGACCGGCGAGGTCCGCCGTGGTGATCCGCTCCCGCGCCGCGAGCGGATCGTCGCGCCGCAGCACCGCGCCGACCGGGTCCTGGTGCAGCACAAGGGTTTTCAGGCCGCTCTCGTCGAACGGGCCGCGGGTCAGGGCGACGTCGACCTGACCGGTGCGCAGGCCGCAGGTCGGGTCGGTCAGGTCGGTCTCGCGGACGCGGATCTCGACGTGCGGGTGCCTGCGCCGGAACGCCTCGGCCACGCCGGTCCCGTGGCCGCCGAGCATGCCGACGGTGATCGTCGTCCTGGCGAGCTTGGCGCGGATGCGGTCGGCGTGGCCGAGCAGGGCCCTCGCCTCGGCGAGCAGGACGTGGCCTGCGGCGGTCAGCGTGACGCCGGCGGGGGAGCGGCGCAGCAGCGTCGCGCCGAGGTCGGTCTCCAGGTGCTTGATCGCCCGGCTCAGCGGCGGCTGGCTCAGGTGAAGGCGCCGCGCGGCGCGCCCGAAGTGCAGCTCCTCGGCGACCGCGACGAAGTACCGCAGGGTCCGCAGCTCCATGAACAGGCACGATACTCGCGCGGTATCGGGACTGCGCAGATGGTCTTGGACGGCCCCGGCCGGCGCGGGTGAAGTGGAGGCATGAACCTTCCTGACCCGGTCGTCGACATCTCCGGCGCCACCGAGGTGGCCGGCGGCGTGCTCGTGATCCCCAACGAGCACATCGCCCTGGTGCCCAACATCGGGATCATCGGCGGCACCGAGGCGGTTCTCGTGGTGGACACGGGACTCGGTCTCGCCAACGCGTCACACGTGCGGCACTTCGCCGAAGAGGTGGCACGCGGCCGGCGGATCCACCTGACGACGACGCACTTCCACCCCGAGCACGCGTTCGGCGCGTCCGTGTTCGACGACTCCTACCTGGTGAACCGGGCGCAGGCGGATGACCTGCGGCGCAAGGGATCGGGCTACCTGGAGACGTTCCGCGGGTTCGGCGGCACGATCGCCGAACGGCTGGCGGACGCCGAGATCCCGGTGCCGGACGAGGTGTACGACGGCGTCCGCGCACTCGACCTCGGCGGCCGCACGGTGCTGCTGAGGCCGACCGGGCGCGGGCACACGCTGGGGGACCAGGTGGTCGAGGTGCCCGACGCCGGCGTGCTGTTCACCGGCGACCTGGCCGAGACCGGGCAGTTCGCGATCTTCCCGTGGTTCCCTCCGCACGACACCGACGTCTCCGGGCTGGCGTGGATCGACGTGCTGGACCGGTTGATCGCCGGCGAGCCCCGCGTCGTCGTGCCGGGACATGGGTCGGTGGGCGATGTCGCGGTGCTGCAAGGGGTTCGGGACTACCTGGGGGAGTTGCGGGACGAGACGTGGCGGCGGCGCGACTCCGCGGCGGGACTCGACGAGATCGTGGCCGAGGTGACGGCGGTGCTGGTCGAGCGGCATCCGGAGTGGGCGGGCCGGGAGTGGATCGAACCCGGGGTGGGCTGCCTCTGCGCTGAGTAGCGTCGGCCTGGTGAGACTGCTCGAGTGCGGCCGTCGCCGGTTCGTCCCGTGCGTGCGAACACGTGCTGGTGGAGGAGTCGCCGGACTTCTACCGCGTCCTGACGGGCTCTGGCGTGCGGTACGACGTGGTGTGCGGGGAGTGCGTCGGGAGGCCGCTGCTCACCGTCTGCGAGGGGTGCGCGGAGAGGGCGGAGGACTGGGGCGAAAGCCTCGGCTGGGGAGGAACTCCCGAGATCCGGCACGAGGACCGCTTCGTGGCGGGAACCGTGCGAGCGGAGTCCTGGGACGTCCGGCCTCTCAACGAGCGCTGCCTGGCACCGTTGCCGCACGGCTGGCTCGCGCTGACCGAGTCGGGCCTGGTGGATCAGGCCGGGTTCGTCCGCGCGGTGGAACTGGAGGTCGACCAGGTCGAACCCGCACCAGCGCCGGAAGCCCGTGCTCGCACTCCACACGTCGGTGGACGGCCGCTATGCCGCCGTGTGCGTGGACCACGGGTCTCGGGCCGTTGTCGTCGACCTGGGAATTAAGACCGTGGTGCTGGAGGTCGACCGCGGCACCTATCACTCCGAGCAGACGCCGTATCCGCTCGCGTTCCTGCCGGGAGACCGGGTGGTCGCGGCAACGGCGTGGAGCGTGCTCGACGTCTTCGCCCTGCCCTCCGGTGAGCGGGTGACGGAACGGGAGGCGAAGGGGACGGGGGCCTTCCACGGACGCCTCAACGACGGTGTGCTCGATAGCTTCAGTGTTGACTAAACAAAGTCCTCGCCGAGGTGCTCGCGGATGACCTTCTTCGGCACGCACATGGTCCAAGCCCCGATGACCAGCTCGGTCATCTCCTCGACGTCGAGCTCGGCCATCGAGGCGTGCACCCACTGGAAGCGCATGTCGGACTGACCGGGGAACGCGAACTTGACCGGGTCGCTCGCGACGAGCGCTTGCCGTTCCTCTCGCGGGTAGCCGAAGCCCAGCACGGTCTCGTCGCGGGAGAGGGCTGCGTAGACGATCTGGCCCACCCGGAACTTCACGCGGTCGCGGATGAGGTGTTCGGTGGTGCGCGGCAGCGTGAGTGCCACGGTGCGGATGTCGGCGACGGTCACCATTGGTCCATCTTGTCGCACACGTTGCGTCAACGGAGTCACTTCAGGCAAATTCGGCAAAACAGCTTGAATCGGACAATGGTGATCAAGAACGTTCTCGTTCTTCAATTCTTGCGCCGGGGCAATGCCGTCTCAATTCGAATTTGCGTCCTCAACGAGCTTGCTGTGAGAGTCCTTGTTGCAAGTGAGTTGCGGCATTCTGAACTGCATGTTCGCACGTCGCGAGGCTGAAGCAGTTCAGTATTGTCACGATGGGATGACTGGGAATATTTCCGGCTGATGAGAGCGCGACCACAGTCTCTTCCCTATTTCACTCGATCGGGTGAAAAGTAGCGCCATGAACATCAAGCGATCCCTTCCGGCGCTTCTTCCACTCGTGCTCACCGCGACCTTCTTCGCGAGCGGCGCGGCCGAGTCGGCGACGCCGAAGCAAAGCCCCGTGAACGTCACGGCCAACGCGATCCGGTTCGACCTGCACGCGCCGAAGCTCGACGTGTCCTACGGGCACTCCGCACTGGAGTTGAAGTACATCCGCAAGGACGTGGACCGGGCCGACGGCTGCACGGTCCGCGACCACGAGGAGACCGAAGAGGCCGAGGTCGAGCCCGGAGCAGGCCACGTCACGGTGGCGGGCACCAGATACGACCTGGTCCAGTTCCACTTCCACACGCCGTCCGAGCACCAGTTCGGCGGCCGCAACACCCCGCTCGAGATGCACCTCGTGCACCGCAGTGCCGCGGGCAAGCTGCTGGTGGTCGGCGTTCCGCTGGTCGTCGGCTCGCACTCCGTGGTGGACGACGTGCTGGCGAAGCTCTCGCCCGAGTGCGGTGCGCCGGTCGACATCGAGCCCATCGACCTCAACCGGTTGCTGCCCGCGGGTCACCACACGCTGCACTACACCGGCTCGCTCACCACGGCGCCGTTCACCGAGGGCGTCGAGTGGTACCTGACCGGCGAGCAGCACGTGTCGGCCGCGACCATCGCGCGGTTCGAGGGTCTGTTCACCGCGGGCAACGCCCGTGCGACGCAGCCGCTCAACGGCCGCACGTTCGTGGACGTCCCGCGCATCTGAGGTAGCTGACAGGAGAGAGGCCGGTCCTGCGGGGCCGGCCTCTTGCGCGTGACGCGCTTCACCGATTCAGGAGTCGCAAGCAATTGCCCGCGTGTGCAACTATTGCCAACGCGGACAACCTACGACTTCAAGGACTGTGTGACATGCCTGTCGCTCTGCTCGCCCTCGCGATCAGCGCCTTCGCCATCGGCACGACCGAGTTCGTGATCATGGGACTGCTTCCCGAGGTGGCTGCTGACCTCGGCGTCTCCATTCCGGGCGCGGGGCTGCTGATCTCCGGCTACGCGCTCGGCGTCGTGATCGGCGCGCCGTTGCTGACCGTTCTCGGCGGGCGCCTGCCGCGCAAGAAGATGCTGCTCGGGCTGATGGTGCTGTTCATCGCGGGCAACCTGGTCTCCGCGCTCGCGGACACCTACGGCGTGCTGATGAGCGGTCGTGTGGTCGCGGCACTGGCGCACGGCGCGTTCTTCGGCGTCGGCTCGGTCGTCGCCGCTGACCTCGTCGCGCCGCAACGCCGGGCGAGCGCCATCGCGTTGATGTTCACCGGTCTGACCGTGGCGAACGTCCTGGGCGTGCCGATGGGCACGGCGCTAGGCCAGGAACTCGGCTGGCGTTCGACGTTCTGGGCGGTGACCATGCTCGGCGTGATCGGGCTGCTCGGCATCGTGTTCCTCGTGCCGCGTCAGGAAGCGCAGGGCGGGGACCTGCGCAGCGAACTCGCCGTGTTCCGCAACCCGCAGGTGTGGCTCGCACTGCTGATGACAGCGTTCGGCTTCGCGGGTGTCTTCGCGTCGTTCACCTACATCGCGCCGATGATGACCGAGGTCGCGGGCTTCTCGTCGGGTGCCGTGACGTGGCTGCTGGTGCTGTTCGGCGTCGGCCTGTTCGCGGGCAACCTGCTGGGCGGCAAGGCGGCAGACCGGTCGGTCATGAAGAGCGTGATCGTCATCCTGATCTCGCTGGCCGCCGTGCTGACGGCGTTCGTGTTCACCGCGCACTCGCCGGTGCCGGCCGCGATCACCATCGTGCTGTTCGGCGCGGCCGGGTTCGCGACGGTGCCGCCGCTGCAGATGCGGGTCATGCAGACCGCGGAAGGTGCGCCGGCGCTGGCGTCGGCGGCGAACATCGCGGCGTTCAACCTGGGCAACGCCGGTGGCGCGTGGCTGGGCGGGCTCGCGATCGGGCACGGCCTCGGTTACACCGCGCCGAACTGGATCGGAGCCCTGCTCGCGGTCGGTGGCCTGGTGATCGCCGTGGTGTCCGTCGTGCTCGAACGGCGTGTGAGCAGCGGCACCGCCGCGGAGTCTTCTGAAGCGCGTCAGAAAGACCGTAAAATCGTTCCAGTAGCTAACTAGTCTCTGCTGCTGACACCCATTGGGGAAAGCTTTGAACACCACCCGCGCCATGACCGCTCTCGCGCTCGGCGGGTTCGGCATCGGTACGACCGAGTTCGCGACGATGGGCCTGCTGCCGCAGATCGCGGAGACGTTCGGCATCCCCGACTACGAGGCAGGTCACGCGATCAGCCTCTACGCCGCCGGTGTCGTCGTCGGTGCGCCGTTGATCGCGGTGCTCGGGGTCAAGCTCCCGCGCAAGGGCATGCTGATCGGTCTCATGCTCGCGGTCGCGCTGGGCAACGGGTTGTCGGCTGCCGCGCAGGACAAGACGCTGCTGCTCATCGCGCGGTTCGTCGCCGGACTGCCGCACGGCGCGTTCTTCGGCATCGCGGCCGTTGTCGCCGCCACGCTCGTCGCTCCAGAACGGCGCGGCACGGCCGTTGCACGCGTGATGGTCGGTCTGACCGTGGCGAACCTCGTGGGCGTGCCGCTGGCGACAGCAGCGGGGCAGCAGATCGGCTGGCGCACGGCGTACCTCGCGGTCGCGGTGATCGCGCTCGTCACGGCGGGGGCCATCGCGGCCTGGGTGCCGCTGGTGCCCAAGGCCGAGGGCGCGTCGATGAAGGGCGAGGTCCGAGCGTTCGGCCGCCCGACGGTGTGGTTCGCGATCTTCACCGGCATGATCGGCTTCGGCGGCATGTTCGCCGTCTACTCCTACGTCGCCCCGCTGACGACCGAGGTCGCCGGGCTGCCCGCCGGTGTCGTGCCGTGGATCCTCGCGGTGTTCGGGCTCGGCATGACGCTCGGCGCGACGTTCGGTGGCCGGTTCGTGGACCGCTCGCCGGCGGGCTCGGTGTTCGGCGGGCTGATCGCGGTCTGCGTGATCCTGGTGCTCTTCGGGCTCACCGCGACCATCCCGGTCTTCCTGTTCCTCTTCCTGTTCCTGCTGGGCTTCACCATCCAGATCCTCGCGGCCGCCCTGCAGATCAGGCTGATGGACGCCTCGCCGGACGCGCCGTCGCTCGCGGCCTCGTCCAACCACTCGTCGCTCAACGTCGCGAACGGCGCGGGCGCGTGGCTGGGCGGCCTGGCCATCGCGGCCGGCTGGGGCTACACCTCGACGGCGTGGGTCGGCGTGGCGCTGTCCGTGGCCGGTCTCGCGATCGCGGTGGCGTCGGTGCTCTACGAACGGCGCTCCTTGACGCGGGAGACCACGAACCAGACGAGGGCGATGGCCAGCGCGGCCAGCACCACCGTCGACACCCACCCCAGGTAGCGGTCGACCAGCTCGTAGTTGTCGCCGAGCGCGTAGCCGGCGAGGATCAGCGCGGTGTTCCACACGAGGCTGCCCGCCGCCGTGTAGAGGGTGAACTTGAGGACGGGCATCCCGGACACGCCCGCCGGGACGGAGATCAGGCTCCGCACGACCGGCACCATCCGCCCGATGAACACGGCCTTGTTGCCGTGCTTGTCGAACCACTCGTCGGCCTTGTCCACATCGGACGCGGTGACGAACGGGATCTTGTCCGCGACCTTGCGCAGCCGGTCGACCCCGAGCCACGCGCCCAAGCCGTACAGGACCAGAGCGCCCACGACCGACCCCGCCGTAGTCCACAGGATGGCGGCGATCAGCGAGATCTTGCCCTGGCCGGCGGTGAACCCCGCCAGCGGCAGGATCACCTCGCTCGGCACCGGCGGGAACACGTTCTCCAGCGCGACCGCGATGCCCGCGCCGGGCGAGCCCAGCGCCTCCATCAGCCGAGTGATCCACTCCATGGTCGTCGAAATACCCGTTTTGACCAAGATCTCAACCTCCGGGACCCAAGTGCTCGCCGAGCGGGCCGAGTGGTCGGCGTGCCGCATCGAGGTCTACCGTTGACTGCCTTCTCTTCTGGAGGTTCACGGTGCGAGGCGCGATCGCGGCGGGCCACCCGCTCACCGCACAGGCGGGCGCGGTGATGCTGCGCGCCGGTGGGAACGCCGTGGACGCGGCGATCGCCGCGATGCTGACCTCCTGCGTCACCGAGCCGCTGCTGACCGGGCTCGGCTCCGCCGGGTACATGATGATCGCGCCGGCCGGGGAAACCCCTGTGCTGCTGGACTTCTCGGCCGTCGCACCGGGACGCGGGACGTCGGGCGACCGCGCTCCGCTGACCCCCATCACCGTCCACTTCGGTGACGCGGAACAGGAATTCCACGTGGGACCGTCCTCGGTCGCCGCGTACGGGATGCCCGCCGGAGCCGCCAAAGCCGCCGCCTACGGCCGTGCGCCGTTGCACGAACTCGTGGCCACGGCGGCGATGCACGCCCGTGAAGGCCACCGGGTCAACCGGTACCAGGCGTACGTCACGTCGCTGCTGATGCCGCTCGCCCACAGCGCGGGCCTCACCGCGTTCGAAGAGGGTGAACTCCTCGTGCAGCCCGAACTCGCCGAGGCCCTCGACCGGCTGGGCAGCGATGGCGCGGCGCCGTTCTACACCGGCGACATCGCGGGTGCGATCACCGGCTGGATCAGGTCGAGGGGCGGCGACCTCAGCCGCCAGGACCTGGAAGCCTACGAAGCCGTGCGCCGCGAGCCGTTGCACGTGCGGCATCGCGGCCGTGACGTCCACACGAACCCACCACCCGCCGCGGGGGGTGCGTTGCTCACGCAGATGCTGGAAACGTTGCCGGACAACCCGTCGCAGCAGGACCTGATCCGCGCGCTCGCCACCCCCAAGACGCACCTGAACCGCCTCGGCTCGACCACGCACATCTCCGTGCTCGACGCGGACGGCACGGCGTGCAGCGTCACCACGACGAACGGCGCGGGTTCCGGGATCTCGATCGCCGGTGTGCACCTGAACAACATGATGGGGGAGGAGGACCTGTCGCCGGACGGGTTCTTCAGCCACGCGCCCGGCGACCGGCTGCCGTCGATGATGGCGCCGACCGTGGTGACGAGGCACGGCCAGGCCGAACTCGTGCTCGGCAGCGCCGGGTCCAGCCGGATCTGCGGCGCGATCCTGCAGGTGCTCGTGAACGTGCTCGAGCGCGGCATGCCCGCCCAGGACGCGGTCGACGCGCCGCGCATGCACCTGAGCGGAGACCACCTCCACGTCGAACCGGGAATTCGACCGGAAAGCGAACTCCCGGTCACTCGATTCCGCGCGCCGAGCATGTTCTTCGGGGGCTGCCAGGTGGTCGAAATGACCGAATCCGGCCTGCTCAGAGGTGGTGCAGATCACCGTCGCGACGGTGCGATCGTAGTGGTGTGAGAGATTGCCCGCATCATGGGATAATTCGTTTCCTGATTGACCGCTCAAAGCGCACGATCAACGGGTGACGGCTCTCAGCGAGAGAACATCCTCGCCGCTCCTGTCCCGTACGTTCCTCCAACTCTCCGGCATCAGCGTCGTGTGCGGCGTGTCGATGGCGTTCGCGTTGCCGTTCGGCTCGCTGTTCCTCACGAGCGAGATCAAGGTCACGCCGTTCCAGCTCGGCTTCTTCCTGATCGTGAGTCCGGTCGCGCAGGTCGTGGCGAGCACGATCATGGGCAGGCTCTCGGACGGCCGGGTGCAGCGCCGGTACCTGCTCGCCGCGGGCGGTGTCGCCGGGGCGGTCGGCTACGGCCTGTTCGCCGTGCTGCGCGACTACTGGTTCCTGCTCGGCACCTCCGTGGTGTTCATCGCGATCACGGGCGCCTTGCTGCCGCAGCTCTTCGCGTACGGCCGGCAGGTCTCCCAGGGACCGTCGATGGTCGTCAGCGTGCTGCGGACGTTGCTCTCGGTCGCGTGGGTCGCCGGACCGCCGGTGGCCGCGCTGCTCGTCGCGAAGACCGGGTGGGTCGGTCTGTTCGCCTCCACCGCCTTGCTGCAACTCGGCGTCGCGGTCCTCGCCCTCACGCTCCCGGTGCCACCCGCGCGTGCGGAAGAGGAGAAGGCCGAGGAAGCCGCCGGCTCCGCGGGCGGCACCATGGTGGTCGTTTCGGCCGCTTTCCTGTTCCTGCAAGGGGCCGTGGGCCTCGCGGTGAGCGGCCTGCCGTTGTTCATCACGACCGAACTGCACGGTACGGCCGGGGACGCCGGGCTCGCGATGGGCCTCTGCGCGGCGCTGGAGATCCCGATGATGCTGTGGTTCGGCTCGCTGGCGAACCGGATGTCGCAGCACAGGCTCGTGCTCATCGGCGCGGCGATCTCGTTGAGCTACCACGGGTTGATGGTGTTCACCGACTCCATCTGGCAGGTGATGGCCGCGCAGCTGCTGCACGCCGCCGCCATCTCGTTGATCATGGGCGTCGGCATCACGTACTTCCAGAGCCTCGACCCCGGCCGCCCGGGCCACGCCACGACGATGTTCAGCAACACCCAGATCGTCGGCGGCATGGTCGCGGGCGCGTTGCTCGGTGTCTCCCAGCAGCTGGGGTTCCGCTGGGTCTACGGCTTCAGCCTGGCGATGTGCGTCGTCGGTCTCGCGCTCCTGCTGGTCGCGGGCTCACTGGATCGTCGAGGCGGTGACCTTCGGCTTGCCGCCCACGCCTAGGTAGAAGATCCCCTTGACGGTCTCGAAGCCGAGGCTCGGGTTGCGGCGCAGCGTGGAGCCCTCGACCGACATCGAGCCCGAGTTGTCGTTGCTGACGAAGAACACCGCGCCACCACCCTCGTTGGCCTGGTTGTCCTCGATCAGCGAACCCGCGACGCGCAGCGTGAACGTGTTGCCGTCGTTGTAGATCGCGCCACCGCTGCCGCCACCCGGCGTGCCACCGCGGGCCGGGTTGGCGCCGCGGCCGATGGCCTTGTTGTTCCTCATCAGGCTGTTGAGCACGACCCACGACGCGCCGATGCTGCTCAGCGCGCCACCGTTGGAGCACACACCGCCCTCGAACGTGCTGCCGGTGACGTAGACCGGCACCTTCTCGGCCCAGTCGGTCACGCGGATCGCGGCACCGCCGAGGTCGGGGCCGTTGGCGTCGCACCTGTTGTTCGCGAAGCGGGAGTTCACGACCTTGAGCTGACCGCCGCGCACCATGATCGCGCCGCCGCCCCCGCCGTCGGCCGTGTCACCGGTCGAGTTGCCGTCGGCGAGGGTGATGTTCTGGACGACGAGCCTCGGCGCGTTGTGGTCGAGCACCCGGCGCTGGCCCTGGCCGCTCAACGTGATGCGGCCACCGCCGTCGAGAACGGTCTTCGCGCGGACCTTCGCGGTCGCGGCCAGCGGGATGGTGAGCGGCTGCGGCCCGCAGCTGAAGGTGACGACCCCTCCGGCGGCGACGGCGTCGACCACGGCCTGCGACGTGCAGCTCGCAGGCGTGCCGGTGCCGATCACGCGAGTGGGCCTCGAGGTGTCCTCGGCGGCTGCCTCCGGTGGCACGGCGGTGGTGCCGTTCGGGTTGCCGAACTTCGCGACAGGAGGAGGCGGGGGCGGAGGAGCAGGCGGGGGGACGGCGCTGCTGCTGCTCGGCGCGGGAGTCGTCGTCACGACGGTGACGGTCTGGGACGCCGATGTCTGAGGTATCTGAGGTCCGGCGACGGGGGTACCGGGGATCGCCGTGCCGCAACCCGCCACGAGGGCGGCAAGCAGCACGACGGCCTGTCTACCTGAAGGCATGGCGGGCACCCTAGGCGGGCCGGGAAGGGCTTGGCTACTGCCGCGCTCACGCGAAGATCGGGACGCCGGAACCCGTCCTGCCGACGACGCCGATGCCGTCAGATCTTGCGATCGATCGACTTCGTGTCCGGAACATGACGGCTCTGGACCGGTTCTGTTACCCCGAATCACGGCGAGATCAAGGCGTTCTACAGGTGTTTTCGTTCTGTGACACGGGAACCGGGACAAGATCCGGTTTTTCGGGGCCGGCGCGGCCGGTGTGCGCAGGTGCGCACCGGTGCTTAGCTTGACTCACGAGTCAGGAATCAGGGTCTGCTCCGCCGGTCGCCGTCACGTTACGTAGACGAAACGGCCCAGTCGCCTGCACGGCGTGCGGTCCATTGAGTTCAAACAACCCGTTCGTGAAAGAACCACGCGTTCGAGTGGCCCTGTGTCCCTGGCACACTGCGCTCCGTGCCGACCCAGTTCCCCGAAGAACCGACCGAGCGCCATCTGGCGCCCGACCCAGCGCTGATGGAGGCCGCCCGCGCCAGGGGTGCCGCCCGCTGGGCCTCGGCCGGTGACCTCCCGGAGCAGGAGGAGAAGCCGCCGGCCGGCCCGTTCAAGCCCCGCACCGCCGCGATCGTCGCCATCACCGCGCTCCTCGTCCTCGGCGGGATCGCCCTCGTGACGTTCGACGGTAGCTCCGGCAGCGGCGGCACGGACGTCGCGCAGCCCTCGCACAGCTACATCCCCGGCCTGATCACCCCGCCGGAGGAGCTGCCGGCGGAGTCGACGTCGGCGAACAGCCTGGACCCGTCGCTCGCCTCGTCCGCCCTGGGACTGGTGCCGACGACGACGCAGAACGCCGTCGCGCCGCCTGCCGGTGACACCGGCAGGGCTCCTAGCGGCGCCAAGTCCTTCACGACCGGTCCCGGCTGCGGCGGCTACACCAACGTCGGGTTGTACCGCGACGGCCGCAAGGGCTGGGTCGACCACGGCGACGGCAAGTGCGGCTCGACGTTCGTGTCGATCCCGATGTCCGGCGACGCGCGCCGCGACGACAACTCGGCCTACGGCATGTGGACGTTCGCGGCGACCGGCACGTGTGACGTCTCCGTGCACATCCCGAACGGCGGTCTGCAGGAGGTCGGGGGTAACCCGACCGTGTACTACGTGTTCGACCGCAACGGCGTCGGCGGCACCCCGATGGCGTCGTTCGCGATCAAGCAGGTCGACAAGCGCGGGCAGTGGGTCGGCGTCGGGAAGTTCAAGGCCAGCGGAAACCTGACCGTGCAGCTCGTCACCCGAGGTCAGGACTGGAACAGCTCCGGACCGACCTACGCCCATCACGCCGCGAGTGCCGTCAAGGCAGACTGCACGGCGTGACAAGAGATCTGCACCTGGTCCGGCACGGCGAGGCGACGAAGGACGAGTCCCGGCTGACGGCGCGTGGCCGCAAGCAGGCCGAGGCCCTGGCGGAACGGTTGCGGGGCACGGGTTTCGCGGCCGTGCACCACGGCCCGTCGCCTCGTGCCGCCGAGACCGCGTCGATCATCGCCGGCGTGCTGCGCGTGCCCTGCCGCGCCGAGGCGGCGGCGGACGACTACGTGCCGCACTTCGTCCCCGACCACGACGAGTTCTTCGACCGGTTCCCGGAGTCGGAACGCACCCGCGGGCCCGCGCTGGCCCACGAGGCCGAGACGCGGTTCGCCCGGCCCGGCGACGGCCCGGTGCTGGTCGTGACGCACTCGTTCCTGATCGGCTGGCTCGTGCGGGATGCGCTGGACGCCCCGCCCGAGCGGTGGCTGACGCTGAACCACGACCACGCGGCGCTCACGGTCATCCGCTACACGACCGGCGAGTCACCCCGTTTGGTCAGGTTCAACGACAGCGGACATCTCAACTCGCTTTGAGCGTCAGCAAGGTGATCTCGCTGGGCGCGAAGACGCGCATCGGCGGGCCCCAGAAGCCGGCGCCGCGGCTGGTGTAGAGCTGGGTGCGGTCGCCGTGCCTGCTCAGACCGGCGACCACCGGCTGCTGCAGCCGCACCAGGTAGTGGAACGGCCAGATCTGCCCGCCGTGCGTGTGCCCGGACAGCTGCAGGTCCACCCCGGCGTCGACGGCCTTCCTGATCTCGGACGGCTGGTGCGCGAGCAGCACGACCGGCGCGCTGGAGTCGGCGCCGCGCAACGCGAGCGCGAGGTCGGCGGCGTGGCCCGGCTCGCCCGAGTGGCTGGCCGTCACGTCGTCGACGCCCGCGAACACCAGCTTGGCACCGCCGCGCTCCAGGGCCACGTGCTCGTTGCGCAACGCCTTCCAGCCCAGCCGGGTCATCAGGTCGATCCAGCCCTGCGCGTTCGAGTAGTACTCGTGGTTGCCGGTGATGTAGAAGCGGTGCTCGGTGTTCACGTCGCCGAGCGGGGTGGCCTGCTCCAGGCGCTGCTCGGCGGTGCCGTCCGCGATGTCACCGACGTGCACGGCGATGTCGGCGCCGAGCTCGTTGACCGCGTCGACCATGCCCCTCGACCACTTCGCGCGGTTGATGGCGCCGTAGTGCGTGTCGGTGATGACCGCGACGGTCAAGCCGTCGAACGCGGGGTCGAGCCGGGGAATCGTCACGTCTTGCCGCTTGATGCGTGGCACGCGCATCGCCTCGTACACCCCGTAGACCGTCACGGTGACGATGAGGACGGCGAGCAGCACTGCGATGAAGCGGGAGCGGAACGGGTTCTCGACGCCGCCGAGCGCGAGTCCGAGCCGCACGACGTCGGAGATCAGCGTCCACACGAACGCGATCCACACGAAACCCAGCAGGAACTGGGAGATCCGCGCGGCGCGGTCGCTGCCGCGCTGGGTGAACAGCGCGATCATCGTGATGGCGGCCGCGACGAACACGACGGCGGCGATCGGCCGGACCGGGTCCGGCCACTCCGCGCTCGCCGCGAACAGGCCCTCGAACGGCACCCAGAACAGCAGCGTCGTCACGGAGAAGAGGACGAGCGTGAAGACCACCCGCCGAACCGTGATGCGGGGCCGGGTAGCGGTGGTCGTCATGCGTGCATCCTCCTGGGCCGGACGGTCTCAACCCATCTCAACGCACAGCCCGGCCAGTTTGTTCGCTTCGTCCGCGATAGACGTCCATCACAGGCGTTTTCGCAGCTGAGGAGCAACCGTGAGAGCGTTGGAGAGTCCTCTAATCAACGCCAGAACAACCGCCTGACCCGACGACCTGGAGTGGGCCACATGATCTTCTACACCGACGAGGAGAGCCGCACGCTGCGCACCGCCGTGTACGGCGCCATGCTGCTGGTTTCCCACGCCGACCCCGGCCCCGTGCTGGAGGAACGCTTCGCCGGCCTGCGCGCGCTCGCGCACCTGTCGCCCGACCTGCGCGTCGTCCTGGGCAGCGCCCGCCCGTCCGTGCCCGCCGGCACCGACGAGGAGATCGAGCCCGTCATCCTGGAGGCGCTGCGCTCCTCGATGAAGACCCTCACGGCCAAGTCGCCGGAGGACGCCAAGGACTTCCCGCGCGTTGTGCTGGCGATCTGCCGCGAGGTCGCCGAGGCCGACGGTGTCGTCGTCGAGGCCGAGGACGCGATGGTGGCCCGCATCGAGGGCGCGCTCGCCCTCTAGATCCGTTGGCTGGGACCAGTGTCCCGTGTGGTGGACGCTGGTCCGAACGGCCGATGGCGCAAGGCGTGGGCAGTGCCAGGGTGGGTTCTCCAAGGGGAACACCATTCGGGGGAGTGCCACCATGGAACTGTCGCGTCGCGAACTGCTGACCCGCACCGGCCAGGCCGCCGCCGTCGCCACCGCCGCGTCCACGCTCACGATCGGCACCGCGGCTCAGGCGGAGCCCGGCGAGCGGGTGAGGCTGACGCAGGGCACCAACATCTCGGTGTCGCGGTCGCGGGACGGCAAGTGGCTCGCCATCGACCTCGTCACCGCCATCTGGGTTCTGCCTTCCGCCGGTGGGGAGGCGCGCAAGCTCACCGACGAGCTGCAGGACGCGTCGCTGCCGTCGTTCGGGCCGGGCGGCCAGATCGCGTTCCAGTCCTATCGGGACGGCAACTACCACCTGTACGTCATCGGGCTGGATGGCAAGGGGCTCAGGCAACTAACGCGGGGGAAGCACGACCACCGGGAGCCCGCGTTCTCGCCGGACGGCAGGCACCTCGCGTTCGTCAGCGACCGGGCCGGAAGCTACGGCGTGCACCTGCTCGAACTGGCGAGCGGCACCATCACGCAGCTGACCGGGGTGCCGGACGAGGCCGCGGCGCCGCAGTGGTCGGGTGACGGCAGGCGGATCATCTTCACCGTCGGCAACGCGGCGGTCGACACCGTGACGCTGGACGGCGTGCGCGAGCGGCTCGTCACGGCGCCGGCGGGCATGCAGCTGTTCGGGGCGGCGTTCGGGCCGGGTGACCAGCCCAGCTACACGCGGATGCGGCCCGGTCAGGCCGAGTTGGTGCTCGGGGCGACCGCGGTGGTCACGGGCGAGGACGTCTTCGGGTTCGCGTCGATCTGGGACGGCGACAGCGTGCTCTACACCGCGGACGGCAGGATTCGCAGCCGTGCCAACGGGTCTGCAAAGGACATCCCGTTCGAGGCCACGGTTCCGGTGCGCACCAACCGCAGGCCGCACCGCACCCGGAACCTCACGGGTGGCGCGGTCAAGGGCATCGCCGGTCCGGTGGTGTCGAGCGACGGGAAGATCGCCTTCCGGGCGTTGAACGCGCTGTACGTGCTGAGCGACGGCAAGGCCGCGAAGCTCACGGACGGCAGGTACTTCGACTCCGACCCGGACTTCTCGCCCGACGGCAGGAAGATCGTCTACGCCAGCGACCGCACCGGCGTCGCGCAACTGTGGATTCGCGACCTGGACACCGGGCAGGACGAGCTGTACGCACCGGCGCCGCACGCGCAGATCACGCCTCGGTTCTCGCCGGACGGCGCCAAGGTCGCCTACCTGGACCAGGACGGCCAGGTGTGGATCACCGACCGGCAGGCGCGCAGGCAGGTCACGCCGACGCTGTTCCAGCCGGGCCGCCCGACCTGGTCGAAGGACGGCGGCACGGTCGCCCTCGCCGCGGTGAAGCCGTTCTCCCGCCGGTTCCGCGAGGGCACCAGCCAGATCCTCAGCATCGACCTCGCCGGCGGCGAGCTCAAGTACACCGAGCCGATGCCGTTCCGCTCGATCGCCACGCGCGGCGACGACGGCCCGGTGTGGTCGCCGGACGGCAGGCACATCGCGTTCGTCGTCGAGAGCGTCGCGTGGGTCGTCCCGGTCGACGGCAAGGGCACCTTCCAGGGCGAGCCTCGCCAGATCACCCGAGAGGTCACGGACTCGCTGGCGTGGCACGGCAACGACGCGTTGGTGTACCTGAACAACGGCCGGATCCGGAAGTCCACTCTGGACGGCCGGGTCACGACCATCCGGCACGGCCTGAGCTGGCGCAAGCCGAAGGCGCCCGAACGCAAGGTGATCCACGTCGGCGCCTGCTGGGACGGCGAGGCGCACGAGCTCAAGCGCAACGTCGACATCGTCGTCGAGAACGGCGAGGTCGGGGAGATCCGCCCGCACCGCGGCAAGGCCGACGTCGACGCGTCAGGCCTCACCGCCATCCCCGGCCTGATCGACGCCCACAACCACTGGCACCTGCGCGGCCGCCAGTGGGGCGCACGGCAGGGCAACGTCTGGCTCGCGTACGGCGTCACCACCGTCCGTTCACCGGGTGACCCGGTCTACCAGATGGTCGAGACCAGGGAGGCGCTGGCGGCGGGAACCCTGACGGGGCCGCGGTTCTACGCCACCGGCGAGGCCGTGGACGGCTCGCGCGTCTACTACAACTTCATGCGCCCGACGCTCAGCAAGGCCCAGCTCGACCTCGAACTGCGCCGCGCCCACGAGCTCGGCTACGACATGATCAAGACCTACGTCCGCCTGCCCGTCGAACTGCAACGGGCCGCCGTGCAACGGTCCTGGGTGCCGCTGTCGTCCCACTACCTGTACCCGGCCGCCACCATCGGCATGGACGGCATGGAACACGTCGGCGCCACCAACCGGCTCGGCTACTCCCACACGATCACCCGGCAGGGCAAGGCCTACCAGGACGTGGTGGCGCTGTTCACCAGGTCCGGCATGTCCATCACGCCCACGCTGTTCCAGTCGCGCGCCCTGTACGACACGGACAAGTCGCTGGTCACCGACGAACGCACCCGCGTGCTCTTCCCGCCGTGGGAGTACGAGCGGTACGTGGCCGACGCCAACACCCAAGGCACCCCGGCGGCCACGGCCTCCCGTGCGGTCTTGAAGGGCTGGGTCGAGTTCGCACTGAACGTCCACCGCGGCGGCGGGTTCGTCATCACCGGTACCGACGCGCCGCTCGACAGCCCCGCCACCGCCACGCACCAGAACCTGCGCGCGCTCGTCGAATACGGCTTCACACCGAGGGAAGCGCTCATCACCGCGACCCGCAACCCGGCGAGGTGGCTGGGCCTGCCGCTCGGCGCGATCAAACCCGGTGCCGCCGCGGACATCGCGTTCGTGCGAGGCAATCCCTTGGCCGACATCAAAACGGCGGCGAACGTCGAGCAGGTCATGGTCGGCGGCGTGCTCCACCGGGTCCCCGACCTGCTCGCGCCCTACCGGCAGCAGCCCCAGGCCCTCACGACGTCAGCCGCGCTCGACCCGTTGCCGTCCGCGGAGAACAAGCACTGGTGGCACGAGCCGGAGTGGGCCGAGCGCGTCTGCTGCGATCACTGAACGGGTGCGGCGAAGCTCGGTTCCGCCGCTGCCAGCCGCGGTGCGGCCACGCCCAGCCGGCGTGCGTCCGCCAGCACGTCCCGGCAGATCACCCGCGGCTCCTCCGCCTCGGGGTCGGAGTGCGTCGCGAAGTTGTCGCGCACCGGCCCGAAGTGAGCGGTCAGCCAGGCGAACAGGGGAGCCGTCAGCCAGGTCGGCGCGCGGAACAGCAGTGCACGGCGTCCCACGACGACACCCCGTGCCTCGACCAGCGGCAGCAGTTCGCGCCCGGCCAGCAACGCCTCGCGCAGGTCGTGCCTGCGTCCCGCGAGGTCGGCCAGCGCGCCCAGCCTCAGCCCCTGCGAGAACAGCCCGGCGTCCGACACGAAGTGGAGCAGCAGCCAGCCGCGGAAGTCCGGTTCCTCCTTGATCCGGAACCCCGCCTCGCGGAACACCCGCCGCACCACCCGCCCCCGTTCCGTCTGCGGGCCGACGGTTCCGAAGAGGACGGACGGCAGGACGGCGCCACGCAGCACGCCGTTCTCGCCGAAACCGCCGCCCGCCTGGGGAAAGCCCCACGCGACCTGCTCGGCGGGAAGCGCGCCGATCGCGTCCAGCGGCTCGGCCCAGATGTTGCCGAACACCAGCACCGTGGCCTTGCCGACGCGGGGTGTCAGGAAGTCCGCCGCCTCGGTCAACCGGTGGTGCCCCACGCTCAGCACGATCAGGTCGAAGTCGTGGTCCGGTGCCAGTTCCTCGCGCAGGCGCGCCGGCCATTCCCGCACGACACGCTGCCCCCACGGGCGCCGCCGGATGTCGAGCAGATCGAGGCTCGTCGTGTCGCCGTACGCCGCCGCGCGGCCGGGCCGGACGTAGAACTCGACGTCGTGCCCGGCCTGTTCCAGCGCCCAGCCGTACACGGTGGCGATCACGCCGCGGCCGAACATGAGGATCTTCAAGGTCCACCTCGTGGGCTACGATAAACTGGAGACAATCTCCACTTCCGAAAATATGGAGGCAGGTTCCGTTTGTCAACGCGAGGAAGCGCGAAGCCGCTGCGTGCGGACGCCCAGCGCAACCGCCAGGCGCTGCTGGCCAAGGCCAGGGAGATCTTCGAATCGGGGGAGTTCTTCGACCTGCGCTTCGACGACTTCGCCCGGCTGGCCGGCGTCGGCACGGGCACGCTGTACCGCCACTTCCCGACGAGGGAGGCGCTGGCCGAAGCGGTCTACCGCGAGGAGGTCGTCGCACTGTGCGACCGGGCTCGCCGGCTGCAGGCCACGTCACCGGCGCTGGAGGCCTTGACGACCTTCCTCCGCGACTTCGTCGACTACCTGGACGACCACCACGGCCTGGCCCGGACGCTGGCCACGCTCATGACCACCGGCTCCGAGGCGCTCGCCGAGGGCAGCAGGGCGCTGGAACAGGCCGTCACCGACCTGGTGGCCGCCGCCGTCGAGGAGGGCACCGTCCGAGGCGACGTGGGCGCCGGCGCCGTCATGATGGCGCTGCACGGCATCGGTGCGGCCCACGACCGCCCGGGGTGGCGGGCGGAGGCCGACGGTGTCATCACCCTGGTGCTGGAGGGGCTGGTTCAGCGGCCCCAGCCGAGCAGCCCGAACGACTCCCCGGCCAGGTGACCGGTGATCCCGGCGGCGGAGTAGGAGAGGAAGTCCTCCGGCAGCGCGTCCAGCCCGAACCACCGCAGCTCCGAACACTTCTCCGGCTCGCGGTTGACCGGTTCCCCGCTCCACCGCCGGACCTCGAAGAACAGCCCGAGCCGTGGTTCCACGCCGGATCCGTTGGCGTGCAACGTGTGCACGTGCCGCAGGTCGCCGAGCTCGATCACCACGCCGACCTCCTCCGCGGCCTCGCGCACGGCACCGTCGAGCACGGACTCGCCCGCGTCGAGCTTGCCCGAGGGCAGGTGCCAGAGGCCGTCGAAGCGGGGGTCGATGTCACGGCGCCGGCTGAGCAGCACCTCGCCGTCGCGCACGAGCAGCACGTGGACGTCGATCAGGTGGCGGTCGGCCATGGGCCCACCGTAAATGATCTGCGACGAGCCACAGGGCCGTGACACGATCTTGCCCATGACAGCCTTCGCGACCCCTGAGAACATCGCCGCCCGCACCAATGCCGCACGAGACGCCGCGGTGGCGGCAGGTCGCGAACTCGGCCTGGAGATCACCGAGGGCAAGGTGCTCTACGAACTGTTCTCCGCAGTCGTGCACCTCGCACCGTCGCCCGTCGTGGCCCGCGTCCCGACCGTCCTGCCGCACACCACGACCCTCGAGTCACTGGCCCGGCGCCAGCAACAGGAACTCGACGTCGCGCAGTGGCTGCACGACCAGGGCACCCCGGTCATCCCGCCGAGCACGCTGGTCCCGCGCGAACCCGTGCAGCGCGACGGTTTCTCGATCACCTTCTGGCCGTTCACCGAGGAGGACAAGTCCGCGGAACCGGACTACCTCAAGAACTCCGAACTCTCCGCCGACCTGCACAAGGCGCTGCGGAACTACCCCGGCGAACTCGAGTTCCTGTCGTCGGCGGAACCGCGGTTCGTCCGCGAGGGCCTCGAAAAGCTGGAAGGCCTGGACATCGTCACCGCGGAAGATCTCCGACGGGCACGAGCCGAATGGGAGGTCCTGGAGCCGCTCGTCAGCTCCCAGGCCGCGTTCGAGGCGAAGTTCCCCGGCATCGAACTGCAGCCCATCCACGGCGACTCGCCGCCCGCGAACATCTTCGCGAGCACCGGCGGCCCGCTGTTCTCCGACTTCGAGCTGATCACCTGTGGCCCGGTCGAATGGGACCTCGGTGGCCTCGGCCCGGAGTACGAAGCCGCCTACAACCGGGGCGCCCGCAGGAACGGCCTGCGCGAGCTCGACAAGGAGGTGCTCAGGTTCGTCAACGCGGTCGGCGCGATCCGGGTGATCGCCTACCTGTCCTGCGCGGACCAGTTGCCCGCCATGGTCGACTTCATGCAGCCGTTCATCAACCAGTGGCGGGACACCGACTCCTACGCGTGAGCTGCGGCTCTGTCCCCGAGCCAGGCAACGATCTCCTCAGCGGGCAACGGCTCGCTGAGGAAGTACCCCTGCACCACGTCACACCCGGCCTCGGCCAGCGCGGTCCACGTGTCCTGGTCCTCCACGCCCTCGGCGACGGCCTGCAACCCGAAGTTGCGGGCCAGCGCCACCAGGGCGTGCACGATCGCGCTGTCGCCGGCGTCCGTGCACATGTGCGTCACGAACGACCGGTCGAGCTTCATCTCGTGCACCCGCATGCTGCGCAGGTACGAGATCGACGAGTAACCGGTGCCGAAGTCGTCGATGGACAGCCGCACGCCCAGTTCGGTCAGGCCGCGCAACACCTCCACCGCGCGGTCCGGGTCCGAGATGATCGCGGACTCGGTGATCTCCAGCGTCAGCAACCGGGCGGGCAGCCCGTGCCGCTTGATCAGATCGGCCACGTCGCCGGGGAACTCGGTGTGGTGCAGGCAGGCCGCGCCCACGTTCACCGAGACCGGCACCTCCCAGCCCGCGTCCGACCACGAACGGCACTGGCGCAGCGCCGCGTCGATCACGTACCGGGTCAGCGGCTCGATGAGCCCGTTCTCCTCGGCGACCGGTATGAACTCGTCCGGGCGCACCAGGCCGCGCGTCGGGTGCTGCCAGCGGGCCAGCGCCTCGACCCCGCACACCGCACCCGTGTCGGCCAGCGCCTTGGGCTGGTAGTGCAGGAACAGCTCACCGCGGTCGATCGCGTGCCGGAGCTCCGTCACGGCCGTCAGGTGTGCCGCGCCGCGTTCGTGCAGGCGGGCGTCGTAGACGGCGACGCCGGACTTCTCGCGCTTCGCCGCGTACATCGCGATGTCGGCGTGCCGCAGCAGTTCGTGGCCGTCGCCCGAGTCCGACGGGCACAGCGCCACGCCGACGCTGGCCGCTATCTCCAGTTCCAGGCCCTCCAGCGTGACCGGCATGGCCAGAGCCTGGAGGATCTTGTCTCCGACCATGCGCGCGTTCTCCGCCGAGCCGACGCCGGGCAGCAGCACGGCGAACTCGTCGCCGCCCAGCCGCGCCACCAGGTCCGTGTCGCGCACCGCCCACGACAGGCGGTTCGCCACCTGGCGCAGCAGCAGGTCGCCGGTGTGGTGCCCGAGCGAGTCGTTGACCTCCTTGAACCTGTCGAGGTCCACGATCAGCAACGCCAGCGGCTCGTCCTTCTTGCGCGCCTTGTCGACGGCCTGTTCCATCCGCCGCGCGAGCAGCGTCCGGTTCGCGAGGCCGGTCAGGGCGTCGTGGTGGGCCTCGTGCTCGTTCTTCGCGGCCTGGCGCAGGATCATGCGGCGCTGCGCGAGCAGCACCATGCCGAACAGCGCGACCAGGGCCGCGTCCAGCACGAACACCACGATCTGCGCGATCCGCAGCCGTGCGTTCTTCTCGTCGGCCGAACGCAGGTACTCGGTGGTGTCGAGGCGCTTGACGCCGATCGTCGAGGAGATCTGGCGCCGCAACGACGAGTGCGCGAGCCCCGCCTGGTCCGCCTGCACGGGGTCGGTGCCGGCGACGACAGCGCGCAGCATATCCGTGCTCTGGTCGTACAGGGGCAGCAGCTTCGTGGCCTCCGCCGCGTCGGACGGCATGCCGTTGGCGCGCAGCCACTCCAGCTCCGCGCGTGCGGAGCCGACGGAGTTCTGCAGCGGCTCGACGGTCTGCTCGGTCCGCGCGACCTGCAGGTCGCGCAACGCGTTGTCGGAGACGTTGATGTGCTCCAGCACGCGGGCCCACCGCTCACTGGTCTCGTTGAGCTCCCGCACGTGCGCGGTCGTCGCCTGCGCGCTGATGCTGCTCCACAGCGCCAGCCCGGCCAGGACCAGCAGCCCGAACGTCAGCCCGACCGTCGCCACCCGTGCGGTGGCGCGGCCCTCCCAAAAGCTCACCGTGCCTGCTCCAACGGTCGCACCCAGCTCGCCGGATCTTCGACGAAGCTGTCGATCTGGGGCTGGAAGAACTCCTTGCGCGCCTTCTCGGACTCCTGCCGGTGCAGGATCTGGTCCAGGTTCGCGGTGGTCACCGTGAGCCCCGGCGTCTCGATCCAGCCCTGCGGCAGTGCCGCACCGCCCTTGGCGTGCCGTGCGAGCAACCAGCCTGCCACAGCGCCCTTGAGGTAGTGCTCCGGAGAGATCGACGCCACCATCGCGCCGTCCCGCACCGCCTGCAACGTTCTCGGGTCGACCCCGAACCCGCCCACCAGCCACCTCGCCGACTTCTCGGTCTTCAACGCGGCGAGGTTGACGCCGTCGCAGTCGCCCGTACCAACGAACGCGAGGGCGTTCGGATTCGCTGCCACGAGACGTTTCCACGTGTCGTGATTCGCGGCGTCGTCACGTTGCGTGTCGAACGGGCCCAGCACCACTACCCCCGGTAGCTTTTCGGTGAACCGCCCACGGATTCCCTCGGCCCGGTCGTCGAACCCGGCGAGTCCCGGAGCCGTGTTCCCCAGCACCACCGTCCCGGTCGCGTCCGGGGGCATTCGGCGCATCAACTCGTCAGCCAGCTTTTCGCCGAGCTCGTAGTTGTCGTTACCGATGTGGAGTTTCACCCCTGAACTCGCGGTGAGCCGCATGTCCACGCCGACCACCGCGACGCGCTGCTTCAACGCCTCACCGATGGACGGCGCCATCAGCGACGGCTCCGACGTCGCCACGGCGATTCCGTCAATCGCTGCCGTCGTCAAATCACGGAACAACTCGACTTCCTTGTGCCCGTCCTGTCCGGGAGGACCGGTCACCGTCGCGCTGACCCCGCCGATGCGGCCGACGCCCTCGTGAAAGCCGCTCGTCATCTCCTGTGCGAAGGAACCACCGGTGCGTTTCACCACGAAACCCACGTGCGGCAACGCCTCGGACTGTGCGGCGGCGGCGCAGCCGGCTAACAGCACCAGACCCAGCACCAGCGCCGCAGCTCGCATGGATGACCTCGGGCTCGCTCGACCTACGGAGTGATTGATCCAGAGCGGCCGATGCTACATCGGCTGGTGCCAAACCGGGATGACGCCTGCCAATAGCGGCAAGCGCTTTCACGTTCCGGCACCGATCACGCGGGGTCGTAACCGAGGTTGGGACGCAGCCACTGCTCGACCTCCGCGAGCGGCTTGCCGTACCGCGTCGCGTAGTCCTGCACCTGGTCGCGGCCGAGCCTGCCGACCGTGAAGTACTTCGCCTCGGGGTGCTGGAAGATCAGGCCGCTCACGCTCGCCGCCGGGTTCATCGCGAACGATTCAGTGAGCGAGATCCCGATGTCCTCCGCGCTCAGCAGGTCGAACAGCTCGCGCTTCACGGTGTGGTCGGGGCAGGCCGGGTAGCCCAGCGCGGGGCGGATGCCGCGGAACTTCTCCGCGTGCAGGTCGGCGAGTTCCGGCTGCGCGTCCGGTTCGAACCAGTCGCGCCGCGCCCGCAGGTGGATCCATTCGGCGAACGCCTCGGCGAGCCTGTCCGCCAGCGCCTTCACCATGATGGCGCGGTAGTCGTCGTTCTGGGCCTCGTACTTCGCGGCCAGCTTCCCGGCACCCAGGATCGTCACCGCGAATCCGCCGATGTGGTCGCCCTCGGGCGCCACGTAGTCGGAGAGGCAGCGATTCGGGCGCGAGAGCGGCTTCTTGGTCTGCTGGCGCAGCATCGGGATCCGCACACCGTTGTCGAGCAGGATGTCGTCGCCGTCGGAATGCGCGGGCCAGTAGCCGTACACGCCCTTTGCCTCGAACAATTCCCCGGCGACGATTTCGTCCAGCAACGTGGTCGCGTCGTCGTAGAGTTCGCGGGCCACCGGCTGGTCGAGGATCGCGGGGAACTTGCCTTTGAGCTCCCAGGCGAGGAACAGGAACGTCCAGTCGATGAACTCGCGCAGTTCGGCCAGAGACGGGCTCAGCACCCGAGTGCCGGTGAATGCGGGGGTCGGCAATTCGGAGAAATCGACCTCTTCCCGATTCGCGCGCGCCTCGTCGAGCTTGAGCAACGGCACCGACTTGCGGTTCGCGTGCTGCTCGCGCAACCGGGCCTGCTCCGCGCGGTTCGCGATGTTCAGCTCATGCGCACGCTTGCCGTCCAGCAGGTCGGAGACGACGCCGACGACCCGTGACGCGTCGAGCACGTGCACGACCGGCTCGTCGTAGACGGGGGCGATCTTCACGGCGTTGTGCTGCTTGGAGGTCGTCGCGCCGCCGATCAGCAGGGGCAGCTTCATGCCGCGCCGCTGCATCTCCTCGGCGACCGAGACCATCTCGTCCAGCGACGGCGTGATCAGCCCGGACAGGCCGATGACGTCGGCGTGCTCCTTGATCGCCGTGTCGAGGATCTTCGCGGCCGGCACCATCACGCCGAGGTCGATCACCTCGTAGTTGTTGCAGCCCAGCACGACGCCGACGATGTTCTTGCCGATGTCGTGGACGTCGCCCTTGACCGTGGCCAGCACGACCTTGCCGTTGCCGCCCGCCGTGGCCTTCGGCTCGGCGTCCATGAACGGCTCCAGGTACGCGACCGCGCGCTTCATCACGCGGGCGCTCTTCACGACCTGGGGCAGGAACATCTTGCCCGCGCCGAACAGGTCGCCGACGACCTTCATGCCGTCCATCAGCGGGCCCTCGATGACGTCGAGCGGACGCGGCAGGGCCTGCCGGGCCTCCTCGGTGTCCTCCTCGATGAAGTCGACGACGCCGTGCAGGATCGCGTGCTCCAGGCGCTTGCCGACCGGGGCCTCGCGCCACGACAGGTCCACGACGCGCTTCTGGCCGGGGCCCTTGACGGTCTCGGCGTGCGTGACGAGGCGGTCCGTCGCGTCCTCGCGGCGGTCGAAGATGACGTCCTCGACCAGTTCCAGCAGTTCGGGCTGGATGTCCTGGTAGACGACGAGCTGTCCGGCGTTGACGATGCCCATGTCCAGCCCGGCCTTGACGGCGTGGAACAGGAACGCCGAGTGCATGGCCTCGCGGACGACGTCGTTGCCGCGGAACGAGAACGACAGGTTCGAGATGCCACCGCTGATGCGGACGCCCGGACAGCGCTCCTTGATCCGCGGCAGGGCGTCGATGAACGCCTTGGCGTAGCCGTTGTGCTCCTCGATGCCGGTCGCGACCGCGAGCACGTTCGGGTCGAAGATGATGTCCTCGGCCGGGAAGCCGGCCTGCTGCGTCAGCAGGTCGTAGGCGCGGGCGCAGATCTCGACCTTGCGGTCGGTCGTGTCCGCCTGGCCCTGCTCGTCGAACGCCATCACGACGACACCGGCGCCGTAGTCGCGGATCGTGCGGGCCTGCCGCAGGAACGGCTCCTCGCCCTCCTTGAGGCTGATCGAGTTGACCACGCCCTTGCCCTGCACGCACCGCAGCCCGGCCTCCAGCACGGTCCACCGGGAGCTGTCGATCATCACCGGGATGCGGGCGATCTCCGGTTCGGTCGCGATGAGGTTCAGGAACGTCGTCATCGCCTGCTCGCCGTCGAGCAGGTCGGCGTCCATGTTGACGTCCAGCAGGTTCGCGCCGCCGCGCACCTGGTCCAGCGCCACGGTGAGCGCGGCGTTGTGGTCGTCGGCCTCGATCAGCCTGCGGAACTTGGCCGAGCCGGTGACGTTGGTGCGTTCACCGATCATCACGAACCCGGTGTCGGGGCCGATCTCGAACGTCTCCAGGCCGCTGTAGCGGGTGGTGTGCCGGGGCTTGACCACCTCGCGCGGACCGGTGCCGCGCACGGCGTCGGCGATGGCCTTGATGTGCTCGGGGGTGGTGCCGCAGCAGCCGCCGACGACGTTGACGATGCCGTTGCCCGCGAAGTCCTTCAGCAGGGCCGCGGTCTCGTCCGGCGTCTGGTCGTAGCCGCCGAACGCGTTGGGCAGCCCGGCGTTCGGGTGGCAGGCGACGTAGGTGTTCGCGAGTCGTGCCAGGTCGACGACGTGCGGGCGCATCTCCTCGGCGCCCAGCGAGCAGTTCACGCCGACGACCAGCGGCTCGGCGTGCGCGATCGAGTCCCAGAACGCCTCGACGGTCTGGCCCGACAGCGTGCGGCCGGACAGGTCGACGATCGTCACCGAGATCCACAGCGGCAGGTCGGGCGCCACCTCGCGCGCCGCGGCGATGGCGGCCTTGCAGTTCAGCGTGTCGAAGATCGTCTCGATCAGCAGCAGGTCGACGCCGCCCTCGTGCAGTGCCGAGATCTGCTCCGCGTAGGAGGCCTTGACCTGGTCGAACGTGACGGCGCGGTACGCGGGGTCCTCGACCTTGGGCGACAGCGACAGGGTGACGTTGAGCGGGCCGACGGAGCCGGCGACGAACCGGCCGCCGAACTCGTCCGCGGCCTGCCGGGCGAGCCGTGCGCCCGCGATGTTCATCTCGCGGACGCGGTCCTCCAGCCCGTAGTCGGCCTGGCCGATCGAGGTGGCGGTGAACGTGTTGGTGGTCGTGATGTCCGCGCCCGCCGCGAGGTACTGCCGGTGCACGTCGAGCACCAGGTCCGGGCGGGTCAGGTTGAGCAGGTCCGGATCACCCGCGACGTCGGGGTCGTGGTCGCCGAACTCCGTGCCGTAGTAGTCGGCGGGGGACAGCCCGGCCTGCTGGAACATCGTGCCCCACGCGCCGTCGAGCACGGCGATGCGCGAGTTCAACAGAGACCTGAGACCAGTCACGCGCGCTCCCGAAAAGTCGGAAGCGCCCTTGTTCGTGGTGGTGCGAGGCCGAGCGTGGCAGGCGCGAGGCCTGTTGCAGCGCTTCTCGGCTTCGCCGGCAAGGTTACCAACGACGACCATGGACCAGGAACTCGTCCCACTCCATAGGATGGCCGCTGTGACAGGAGAACGAGCGTTGGTGCTGGGCGGCGGTGGCGTCACCGGAATCGCCTGGGAGACGGGGATTCTGCACGGACTGGCGGAACAGGGCGTCGATCTGACGGGTGCCGACCTGTTCGTCGGGACGTCCGCGGGGTCCGTGGTGGCGGCGGAGCTGGCGGGAGGTGCCCCGCTCGCCGATCTCTACGCGGGCCAGCTGCTGCCGCCGGACGGGGAGATCCCGGCCCGTCTCACTTCGTGGATGGTGGTCAGGTACGCGCTTTCCTACGTGATGCCGGGGACGCCGGCGCAGAAGCGGGCCCGTCTCGGGCGTGCCGCGCTGAAGGCCCGCACACCGTCCGAGGAGTCCAGGCTGGCGGTGTTCGACTCGCGACTGTCCACGAAGGACTGGCCGGAGCGCCCGCTCAAGGTCACCGCCGTGGATGCCGTGAGCGGGAAGTTCGTGGCGTTCGACCGGGACAGCGGGGTGCCGCTGGTGAAGGCGGTCGCGTCGAGCTGCGCGGTGCCGCTGGTGTGGCCTCCGGTCAGCATCGACGGCAGCCGGTACATGGACGGCGGCATGCGGTCCGTGGCGAACGTCGACCTCGCCGTCGGCTACTCGCGGGTGGTGGTCGTCGCGCCGCTGACGCGGGCGGCCAGTCCGGCGGCGACGCCCGGTGCGCAGGCCGCGAAGCTCGGGGTGCCGTCGATCGTGATCAGCCCGGACGGTGCCGCGCTGGCCGCCATCGGCAAGAACCTGCTGGACCCGGCCCGTCGCAAGCCCGCGGCGGAGGCCGGGTACGCGCAGGCCGTCTCGATGGCGGAGGCCGTGCGGAAGGTCTGGGAGTAGTCCCCAGGGCTCCGGCACGGTCTTCTGTGCTGTTCGGGCGTCTGCAAGTACCGCCAACACATGATCGAATCACCGCGCACCACACCCAACCAGTTCGCCTTGTCGCGAATTCGTGAGTCGGGCGCGCGGCGCTCCATCGGCGCCAAGGGCCAGTTGGTAGCGGAAAAGTGCCTGTTGACCTTGGGTTGGTGGTACTTGCAGACGCCATCAGCAAGCAGATGACTGGTCCGCACCTCTTGTCCGAGGTTGACCGGCCCGCCTATGGTCGCCGCGATCGCCCTTTTAGGCAGGTTTGTTAACCATTGGTTTGGAGGTGGTTGTGGACAGACGATCGGCGTTGGCGGCGGTGAGCGCGGCCGGACTCGTTGTTGGTCTCCTGGTGGCGGGGACGACCAGTGCGACGGCGGCGGACCCGCTGGTGTCGCAGGGCAAGGCGGTCACGGCGTCCTCTGTCGAGGGTGCCGGGCTGGAGGCGGCGAAGGCCGTGGACGGCAGCACGACGACCCGGTGGGCCTCGGCGGAGGGCAGTGACTCCGAGTGGCTCCGGGTCGACCTCGGCTCGGCGCACTCGGTCAGCCGGGTGCGGCTGAACTGGGAGGCCGCGTACGCCAGGGGCTACCGCGTGCAGACCTCTCCGGACGACTCGGTCTGGACGGACGTGTTCTCGACCGGCACCGGTGACGGTGGCGTCGACGACTTGACCGTGTCCGGCTCCGGGCGGTACGTGCGGGTGCTCGGCACGGCCCGCGGCACGCAGTGGGGCTACTCGTTGTGGGAGCTTGAGGTCTACGGCGTGGCCGGCGGCAACCCGCCGACGACCACCACGACGACCACCCCGCCCTCGAACGGCCTCGGTTACGCGTTCGGCAGCAGGAAGACCCCCTATGCGGCGGGAATCCTGCGGCCCTCCGGCACGACGTCCACTCTGGACGCCGCTGTGGTGAACTACTACCAGCGCTGGAAGTCCGCGTTCGTGCGCCAGAACTGCGGCAACGGCTGGTGCCAGGTGATCTCGCCGGACGCCGACCACCCGTACGTCGCCGAGGCGCAGGGCTACGGCATGGTGATCACCGCCCAGATGGCGGGCGCGGACCCGGACGCGAGGAAGATCTTCGACGGCCTGGTGAAGTGGAAGATCGACCATCCGTCCTCGATCAACCGCGATCTCCTGGCGGCCGAGCAGGACGTGAACTGCCGCAGCGTCAACGGCGGCGACGGCGCCACGGACGGCGACATGGACGTGGCCTACGGGCTGCTCCTCGCCGACCGGCAGTGGGGCAGCACCGGCGCCCACAACTACAAGCAGCTCGCGATCCGGCACATCAACGCGATCAAGGCCAGCGAGGTCAACCCGTCGACGAACCTGCTCAAGCTCGGCGACTGGTCCAGCGCGGGCGACCAGTACTACTACCTCTCGCGGTCGTCGGACTGGATGGCCGACCACTTCCGGGCGTTCCGGAAGGCGACGGGCGACTCGGCGTGGGACACGATCCGCGCCGCGCACCAGAACCTGATCGGGCAGCTGCAGCAGAACTACGCGCCGAACACCGGTCTGCTGCCGGACTTCGTGGAGAACACGAACTCCTCCCCGCGCCCGCCGGCCGGGCAGGTGCTGGAGAGCGTGAACGACGGCAAGTACTACTGGAACGCCTGCCGCGTGCCGTGGCGCATCGGCGCGGACGCGGTGACCAGCGGTGACTCCCAGTCGCTCGCGGCGTCCCGCAAGCTCAACACGTGGGTGAAGTCCAAGACGGGCAACAACCCCGCCGGCATCGCGATCGGATACCAGCTCAACGGCACGCAGATCTCCGGTGGCAGCGCCGCCGCGTTCTTCGCGCCGTTCGCGGTGGTGGCGGCGACCGATCCGGGCAGCCAGGCGTGGCTGGATGCGTTGTGGAACAGGATGCTGCAGACGCCGATCGACGGCGGCAGCTACTTCTCCGCGAGCATCCAGCTGCAGGTGATGATCACGGTCACGGGCAACCACTGGGTTCCCTGACCAGCGCTGTTCGATCGAGCAACAACGGTCCGCACCTCTTGTTGAAGGTGTTCGACCTGCATACCGTCGCCAACCACTCGCATTGACAGCTTTGTTAACCAATTGCTGGAGGCGGTCGTGGGCGGCAGAACGACGGCGATCGGGGCGGCCGGGCTCGTGCTCGGCCTCCTCGTCGCGGGAACGACCATCGCATCGGCGGCGGACCCACTGGTCTCCCGCGGCAAGGCGGTGACGGCCTCTTCTGTCGAGGGGGCGGGATTCGAGCCGGGCAAGGCGGTCGACGGCAGCACGTCGACCCGCTGGGCCTCGGTGGAGGGGCACGACCCGGAGTGGCTGCGGGTCGACCTCGGCTCGGCGCACACGATCAGCCGGGTGAAGCTGAGCTGGGAGGCCGCGTACGCCAGGTCGTACCGCGTGCAGACCTCTCCTGATGGCTCCTCCTGGTCGGACGTGTACTCGACCGGTGCCGGTGACGGTGGCACCGACGACTTGACGTTGTCCGGTTCCGGCCGATACGTGCGGGTCTACGGCACTGCGCGCGGCACCGCGTACGGCTACTCGTTGTGGGAGTTCGAGGTCTACGGCGTCGGTGACGGCACCCAGCCGACGACCACCACTCCGCCGACGACCACGACTCCGCCCTCGAACGGCCTCGGCTACCCGTTCGGCAGCAGGCAGACCCCTTACGCGGCGGGCATCCTGCGTCCGTCGGGCAGCACGTCCACTGTGGACGCCAAGATCATCGACCACTACCAGCGCTGGAAGGCCGCGTTCGTCAAGCAGAACTGCGGCAACGGCTGGTACCAGGTCATCTCGCCGGACGCGAAGTTCCCGTACGTGGCCGAGGCGCAGGGCTACGGCATGGTGATCACCGCGCAGATGGCGGGCGCCGACCCGGACGCGAAGAAGATCTTCGACGGGCTGCTGAAGTACAAGCTGGCCCACCCTTCGGTCAACAACCCCGACCTGCTGGCCGCCGAGCAGGACACCGCCTGCAGGAGCGTCAACGGCAGTGACAGCGCGACCGACGGCGACATGGACACCGCCTACGGCCTGCTGCTGGCCGACCGGCAGTGGGGCAGCGCCGGCACCTACGACTACAGGCAGCTCGCGGTCAGGAACATCAACGCGATCAAGAAGAGCCTGGTCAACCCGAACACGAACCTGCTGCTGATGGGCGACTGGTCCAACTCGGGCAACAGCAGGCAGTACTACGGCTCCCGCTCCTCCGACTGGATGTCCGACCACTTCCGGGCGTTCCGCAAGGCCACCGGCGACTCGGCGTGGGACACGATCCGCACCAGGCACCAGGACCTGATCGCCACGCTGCAGTCGAAGTACGCGTCGAGCACCGGCCTGCTGCCGGACTTCGTGCAGGACACCAACTCCACGGTGAAGCCCGCGGTCGGCGAGATGCTCGAGCGGGAGGACACCGACGGCAAGTACTGGTACAACGCGTGCCGCGACCCGTGGCGCATCGGGGCGGACGCCGCGCTCACCGGTGACGGCAAGTCGCTGGCCGCCGCGCGCAAGATCAACGCCTGGATCAAGGGCAAGACCGGCGGCGACCCGAACAGGATCGCGATCGGCTACCAGCTTGACGGCACGCAGATCGAGAGCGGCGGTGACGCGGCGTTCGTCGCGCCGTTCGCGGTCGCGGCGACGACGGATCCGTCCAGTCAGGCCTGGCTGGACGCGTTGTGGAACAAGATGGTGAACACGCCGATCGCCACGGACACGTACTTCGGCGCGAGCATCCAGCTGCAGGTGATGATCACGGTGTCCGGCAACCACTGGATCCCCTAGGGCGTGTTCCGCCCTGTCGCCGCGCTAAATCCGGCGACAGGGCGGAACGGGTTCGGTTCACTGGTGTGATGGGGGAAGCGAAAGCACGCCGGATCGCCGGACGAGCACATCGGGGAGCGCTCAGGTACAACGGCGAGTTGGTCCTCGACCACCTGGAACGGGTCGCGGGCGCCGTCGTGGAGCAGGGTGGTGACTGGGTGGCCGTGCAAGCGGTGTGGTTGCACGCCGTTCCCGTGTCCGTCGAGGACCTGGTGCGTGAGGGCGTCTCCTCGCGAGTGCTCCAGGTGGTGCAGGTGTTGCGGTCCGGGTCACGTTCGGTGCCTGGCCGGGTGAGACGCGACGTGGCAGTCGTGCGCGAGGCGCTGCAAGCGGACCACCGCCGTGATCAGCCACCACCCGAGGTGGCCACGTCGCCGGACCCGCTCGCGGGGCACCGGTACGAGATCCAGCGGGTGTTCGGAGGGCTGCGCGATCTGTCGATCGACCTGAACACGCCTGCGGTGACCGCGCTGGTCGAACACTGGTGGGACTCCGCCGACGACTGGGACGCCGGCATCGCGGTGTACGCGGCGCGCGGAGCGGGCCTGCTGGACCGGGAACGCCTGCTGCGCAAGGTGGTCGGCGGTTCCGCCGGCACCACGGCCGCGATCGCGGTTCTGAGTGGCGACGGTGACGAGCGTGAGATCGAGGTTCTGCGTGAGGTCCTGCTCAGGCCTGGAGAGGACTGGCACTGGGCACGTCTCGCCGCGACCGCCCGGCTGACCGAGATCGGCGGGCCGGCTGCTCAGGTGGACCTGCCGGAGTGGGTGCTCGGCCACCCCGTGAACGTGCCGTGGCGCTACGACCGGGCCTGGTTGCACCGCAACGCGGACAGGCTGGTTCCCCTGCTGGTCGAGGCGCTGCCCGATCCTCTCTGGTGGCGTGAGGCCCCGGTCGCGCTGGCTTCGCTCCGGGCCGCTGAGGCGGTCGGTCCGCTGTGCGAGACCGTGCGCGTCACCGAGCACCCGATCCCGCAGATCGAGGCGCTGGGAACGATCGGGTCTCCCGAGGCGGGGCCGGTGCTGGTGTGGTTGTCCGAGCACGAAGACGCGGAGGTGCGTGCCGCGGCTCTGCTGGCACTCGGTCACACCGGGGGTGCCGACCTGGTCGAGGTGGCGATGAAGGCGTGCGACGACCCGGACGCCCGGGTGCGGTACCGGGCGGTCCGACTGCTCGCCCGGCATGCCGATGGCCGGGCGGTGACGACGTTGATCCGTCTCTGCGACACCGCGCACGCGGCCCTGGCAGCGGACGCGCTGGCCCGCATCGGTGATCCTCGTGCGTTGCCGGCGCTGTGGTACGTGTTCTCGTATAACGACGACAGGGCCGCCCGGCACGCGGCGGGACGCGGCCTTGCCCGGATCGAAGGTGATCAGCGTTGGATCTCCCTGGGCGATCCGTTGGTCGCCCGTGCGCACATGTGGTTGCTCGGGCACAAGCCGGGTTGGAGTCGTAGTCCCTTGAGGGACGGGACGAAGCACTCTGACGCGATGGTCCGGACCCGTGCCGTCGAGGCCTTCGGCCGTCTGCGCGATCCCGCGGGCGCTGAGCACGTGCGTCCTCTGCTCGCCGACCCCGACTCGCGGGTGCGATCGGCCGCCCGAGCGGTGATTCGGCTCCTGGAGGGTGCCGCGACTCCTGGTTGACGACCG